>JBDKTO010000076.1 GCA_039680175.1 Veillonellales bacterium
TCCTTACTTACATTGTTTAGTTTTCAAGGAACACTCGGCTGTTCTCAGCCTGCTGCCGTTTGCGACGACGCGCATGGATGCGCTAGTGTCGAGGGTGTGCCATGGACGGCACGCTTACCCGAGACAGCTTTTATATGTTACCACGGCTTAGCCGCTATGTCAATATCTTTTTTACTTAGCTATTCTTAGCAATAGCTGGTAATATACTCTTCCGTTAATTCATCCAACGCACGACGAATTTCTTTAATGCTGGCTTCATTTAAGTTGAACTGATTTAAATCTCTACTATGCACTAAAGAAGAAAGCTTATCAATGCGAGCTAACAATTCCATTTTTTTCACTTCTATTCACCTCAATTCATTTTGACAGACAAGAGATATAATAGCAGTGAAATTTATATTTGTAAATACTTAAATAAAATTGCAGAAAAGTAAGTTTTCTTATATTGGAATCGAATTTTTCTGAAACCATGTTACAAGGTTATCGACTTGATACCGCCCGTTCGCCGCACCCTCTGCCAAATCAACCATACTATCTTGCGCCGCAACGACATGGTACCCATTCGCCCGTAAAAGAAATAACGCGCATATAAGAGCCGTTCGTTTATTTCCTTCTATAAAAGGACGATTATTAATCATAGAATATAATAGTACAGCTGCTTTCGTAAAAATATCGGCATACAGTTCTTCACCTTCGAATGTTACCAGTGGCTTTGCTAGAATACTTTCCAAAATATTTTCTGCCGCAATGCCAGGCTGGCCGCCAGTACGCTGAATAATTTCAGTGTAAATATAAATGACTTCCTCAAGACTCAGATAGCGCATTTATTTTACCAGCCTCCTAATCGCATACTCATAGTCAACCAATAGTTTATCAACGATTCGGACAAAATCCACTGAAACGTTGTTGTTTTTTACCACAATTGGTTTTAAGATCATCTCCCGCTGCTCTCGATTAATTTCGATGGATACATGAGATCCTTCTCTTAATCCAAGGGCTTTTAACATACTGGCCGGTAATGAAATAACACTACTATTCCCTGCCTTAAATATTTTTCGCACATCCATGGCTTTCTCTCCCTTATTTTAATTGTATTCATTATATACCATTTTTATAAAAACTTACGCACAGCACTGCCGTTTAGGTAGTGGCAGCGTTTTCCCTGAAAGGTATTACGTTTCTCTAACGTTTGTTCTATCTCATCCCGGATCTTCCACCAGCCGGTCTGCCAATTGGTAAACAGTGTATTTTCTTGCGGCGCCCGGCCAATCAAACGCTGTATCACAACATCCGGCTGCAAGTATTCCAAAAATGTAACAACCCTTTCGACATACTCTTCCTTACTAATCAGCTTGATTTTCCCACTCTGATACCATTCAGCCATCAAAGTCCCCTTTACTATATATAAAGCATGCAGTTTCACCTGATCAATGCCAATTGCCGATACTATTTTAGCATTCTCAATCACATCGGTCATATCGTCCCAAGGAAGGTTCAATATTAGATGAGCGCAAACATTCAGATGATACCGTTTTACCCGCAGTACTGCATCCAAAAATTCAGCTAAACTATGACCTCGCTTGATTTTAGCCAAAGTATGATAATTTACTGTTTGCAGTCCCAGCTCAACGCAAATAGTAACCGAATATTCGGCTTGTATTCGTGCCATAACCTCCAAATAACGATCATGAATACAATCTGGCCGGGTCGCAATGGCAATGCCAACAACATCTTTCTGGCAAGCCTCTCGCAAATATCGTTCAAGCAGCCCCGGCGGCAAGTAGGTGTTGCTGAAATTTTGAAAGTAGGGAATAAATCGTTCCGCCTTATATTTCGGACCAATATGAGCCCGATTCGCTGCTATTTGGTCCCCAACCGTCATGGACGCCGGTAAATTCTCGTAGCCCGCTCCTATTTCACCGCAAAAAGCGCATCCTTCATCGCCACACGTCCCATCGCGGTTCGGACAAGTAACCGGCAAGCTGATTGGCAGCTTATAGACTTTTTGTCCATACCGTTGCCGCAGATATTCGGAAAAAAGATTATACCGCATTTAACAAGACCTCCCCGACAGCCAAAAATCTTCCGGTGCAATCACCTGATACCGGGCCTGTATACCGTCCCAGGAAAATAATATAGGCAGAGAAAGGCCCTTTAATTCTTTCTCCGGTAAATAAGCCGCCATTGCGCCGGAAAATACTTCAATATGATAATTCTTCTTGTTATCCCGCCAGGTAGTAAAAAGATAATGCGGTAAATATTTTTTCACTACTGCATCATTCCGCCAAAACCGGTTCTTTTCGTCCGACCACTTGTCTCCGTTCCAATTAAGGAACTCCGCTCCCAGAAGCGTTTTTTCAAGAAGAAGCAGGGCATTAAATCTTAGAAACTCTTCACAAGCCGTTTTTTGTGAAAAATATTTAATTTGGCAAAAATTCCACAAATGATGATATAAGGATTTCGTGTTATGAGCCACTAGCTGTAAATCCCTCTGTTCCCAAAAATCAGCCAGACTCCGGTAGAAACGAAAAGCATCTTCTTGCTCCAATTGGATTAAAAATGGCAGTACATAGTAAAACCTGCCGCTATTATAATACTGGTTAAATACATCTTCCATAATTTTAAGTTGACGAATTTCTTTATACGGCATATAGCGATTTCCCAGCACTTCATAAGGAGCCTTATCCATATAAACATATCCATGTTCAGCCGCTTTCCGCCGAATTCCGCAGCCCTTCAACAATTTTAAAAATCCAATTTGCAGCATATCAGGCTTAAGCTGATAAACATCGTTAAAGGACTTGCCAAATTGCAACAATGTTTCTAATGGCAGGCCAACAATTAAATCCAAATGCACATGAATATTGCCATAAGATAATATTCTGGTTACGTTGTCCACAATTTTGGGCCAATTATTCTGGCGGTGAATTTCCGCTAATGTTGCCTCATTCGTAGATTGAACACCAATTTCAAGTTGAAAACGCCCCGCCGGCACATCTTGAAAAAGCCCCACTACCTCATCGTCTAATACATCAGCTGCAATTTCAAAATGAAAGTTGGTACGGCAGTCCTGCTTAGCCAAAAAACGAAGAATCGGTAAATAATGTTCTTTACGGCAATTAAATGTTCTGTCGACAAACTTCACCTGCTTAACATTATGTTTAACAAACACAGCCAGTTCCCGATAAACTTTGGCAAGATGAGCAAAGCGAACCCCCTCACTGGCGCTGGATAAGCAATATTGACAAGAAAACGGGCAGCCCCGGGAGCTTTCATAATAGAGAATTTTATCTTTTAATTCGTCTAGTTTTTCCTCCTCATAAGGAAAAGGGATATTATCCAATGATTCCATAACCTGGGGACCGCCATTTTTAACCGGTTGTTGATTCTTCCGATATACCAGACCGGGAATTCCAGTCACTTCCTTCCCCTTAGCCAATGCCTCTAATAATAAGCGAAGTGTTTCCTCTCCTTCTCCCTGGATGATATAGTCAATAAAATCATGCTTAGCCATACAATCCACAGAATCATAAGAGACTTCCGGTCCGCCTAAAATAATGACTGTCTGCGGTAAAACCTTCCGAATCATCGCTGCCAAATCAATGATTGCTTCCCTATTCCAGATGTAACAGGCTAACCCCAATACATCCGGCTGTTGGCGGAAGATATCGCTTACAACATCCTGTAAATGATTATTAATCGTATACTCCTTTAGCATGATTTGCTGCGAACAAACCGGACGACAATAGGCCTGCAGACAGCGCAATGCTAAAGAAGAATGAATGTATTTCGCATTCAGTGTAGTAAGTAGCACTTCCATTGATTCACCCGCTTTATATTCATATAGCATCAAGTATATTTGTATTCTTTTCCCCGCTGCCTCTTCAATATCCTTGTAGGAAAACCGTTTTTGAAAAAATCACCGTCAACCATCGAGCAGAATAATATACAGTAAAGTAAACGGAAAGAAGGTGCTGACTATGCGAATTACGATAGATGGGGAGAAAGTACCGGTAAACGTCCGGGTTAGCCGTGATCTTCTGATCACACTAAAAAGCATGGCTAAAACATTACGGTGGAAGATACGCTATGATGCCGCAAACGAGGTCGTGCATTTATTCTCTTCTTCTGCTGATATTTCCTCTGATATCTCCCTGCCCTCCTTTGTCGAAACAGAAAGCAATCGTTTAGCCGGAAAAGTCATTTGCCTGGATCCCGGACATGGCGGAAGCGCCCCGGGATCGGCAGGTCCAACGCAAACGCTGGAAAAAGATAATACACTGGCGATCGCATTGCTGGTTCGCGATAAATTGGAAAGCAACGGTGCCACAGTGATAATGACTCGCGATACCGACAGAAACGTAGCGGTATCAGATGCAGCAGCAAGCGAAGACCTGGAAACCCGTGTCGCTATTGCGAATGAAGCCGGCGTCGACATTTTTGTGAGCATCCATAATGATGCCTTTACCAGTGATACTGAGGCCGGTACCACGACTTTTCATTATGGCGACTGCGAGTCCATTGCTCTGGCAGGATGTATCCAGAAGTGTCTGGTAGAGCAGCTATCTACCAAAGATCGGGGAGTTCGGTTCGCCAGTTTTTACATCATACGGTATACCAATATGCCGGCCGTTTTGACGGAAATAGCCTTTATTTCCAATCCGGAAGAGGAATTGCTGTTAGCAAGTATGGATGGCCGCTCAAAAGCAGCTGATAGCATCTTTCAAGGGATTACAAAATATTTTAAGGTATAAAATGCCACTTTTTTGATACACTAGACAGGATATTCTACCTGATTGTGCCAATATACTTTTATAGGGTTAAAAATCAGTTCAAAGGAGTGTGTCAATGTTTAAAATGCCACAATTAGTACCTATCTTACTCGGCGCCATGCTATTAGGCAGCAGTTCTGGTGAAACCGCCGCCCAAAATACCAGCCATGTTCCTGAGCGCAGCGAAATCCCGGCGCAGTACAAATGGCATCTTGAGGATATTTACACCGACGACAGTGCCTGGCAGGCCGATTTTGACAAACTAAAAGCAAGTCTTCCTCACATCAGCCAATATAAAGGCAAGTTGGCTGACTCACCGCAAAACCTTCTGGATTGCCTGAAAGCCAGGGATGAACTGGGTATTATCAGCGGAAAATTGTATGCCTTCGCCCGAATGCACCGGGATGAGAATGCCGCAGATGCGAAATATCAAGCGTTAACCGGGAAAACAGAATCCCTTCTGGCCGAAGCAGGAGCGGCAACTGCTTTTATTGAACCGGAAATTCTGGCAATACCGGACGCAACTTTAACTGAGTTTCGCCAACAACAAAACGGATTAAATGAATATGGCTTCTATTTTGATAATTTAGTCCGCCAAAAAAAGCATGTCCTATCGCCGGCGGAAGAAGAAATTCTCTCCCGTTCCAGCGAAATCACTCAGGCTTCCGAAAATACCTATACCATGCTGGCTCATGCCGACATGAAGTTTCCGGATACATTGGCTGAAGACGGCAAACCCGTTCAATTGAGCGAAGGACGCTACAGTGCCCTTATTCGCTCAGCGAACCGTAAAGTTCGGCAGGAAGCTTTTAGTAAATTATTCAGCACGTACAACAATTACCGGAATACATTTGCCGCAACCCTTGGCGGAAACGTAAAAAAGAATGTGTTTTATGCCCGCACCCGCAAATATAATTCGACCCTCGAATCATCTCTGGAAGCAGATAACGTTCCCATGCAAGTATACGACAACTTAATTTCTACCGTTCATGATAATCTTGCGCCATTGCACCGTTATGTTGCGCTAAAAAAGAAAGCACTGCATCTGTCTGAAATGCATATGTATGATTTGTATACACCGCTGATACAAAATATTGAGTTCAATCTACCCTATGAACAAGGATTAAAACTGGTACGAAGCGGCGTTGCACCATTGGGACCTGAATATGCTTCTATTTTAGAAAAAGGACTGACTTCCGGCTGGCTTGATGTGTATGAAAATAAAGGGAAACAAACCGGCGCCTACTCCTGGGGAACCTACGGAGTGCATCCTTTTGTCCTGCTAAATTACCATGACAGATATGATGATGTATCTACCGTCGCTCACGAAATGGGCCACGCGATTCATAGTTACTACAGCCAGGCCAATCAACCATACGCTACTTCTTCTTATACAACTTTCTGCGCCGAAGTGGCCTCCACGACCAATGAAGTCCTGTTACTGGATTATATGCTGAAAAACACCAGTGACAAACAGAAAAAAATATATCTGATAAACCAATATTTGGAACAGGTACGGGGAACAGTATATCGTCAGACCATGTTCGCTGAATTTGAGCAGATATTGTACAATAAAGCCGAAAGCGGTGAAACAATTACCGCTGATATGCTGGACACATTATGGCATGAGTTGAATGTGAAGTACTATGGCAATGATATCGTCGTAGATAAAGCCATTGATGTCGAATGGGCCAGAATTCCCCATTTCTATTGGGACTTTTATGTATACCAGTATGTAACCGGGTATTCAGCGGCAACAGCGTTAGCCGAAAAAGTGCTGAACGAGGGCGAGACGGCGCAAAAAAATTATCTCAACTTTTTAAAAAGCGGCGGTTCCGACTATTCCATTGAAATTCTAAAACGGGCTGGAGTCGACATGTCTTCACCCAAGCCGATTGAAGTAACCTTAACCAAATTTTCCTCAATGTTGGATCAATTGGAAAAATTATTATTAGACTCTTGACAATCTGCTGAAACACAGAGTATTATGAGGGAAACGATAATAATTGCTTTTGGCTCGCTGGTGCAGCGTGATTTGACCAACTGACCGGCAATTGTTGGAGTAAAACCCATATTGATGAGGAGGTTGGTTAGATATGACCTACGAGGACAGAGAGCTTACTTGTAAAGAATGTGGAACAACCTTTGCTTTTACTGCTTCAGAACAGGCATTTTATGCCGAGAAGGGGTTCCAAAATGATCCTTCCCGTTGTCCTGCCTGCCGGGCAGCACGAAAAGCACAAATGAACGGCGGCAATCGTCAGCCACGGGAAATGCATACGGCGATTTGCAGCGCCTGCGGTGTGGAAACACAAGTTCCCTTTAAACCGACTGAAGGAAAGCCAGTATATTGCCGTGAGTGCTTCCAAGCTAACAAACGCTTCTAGTAGTAAATCAAAACCACCAGTTGAACTGGTGGTTTGCTCTGGCCCTATAAGGGCCTATTACCTGTGGTAGCACCTTAAAAGGTGCACTGATATGGTCTGACAACCACACTTTTACCACGGGCTGCCCCCTAC
>JBDKTO010000077.1 GCA_039680175.1 Veillonellales bacterium
TTTTGTTTGACATAACAATGATTTTCTTTGCACATGCCACTGTACACAAGGCACACCCTTTGCATCTTTCCTCATTAAACACAGGCCTGGGCATTACTGGATCCCTCCTTAGTTTTTGTACAAAGAGTTTTAATCTTTACTTCGCTCAACATTGCGATAATTGCGTCTATTCACTTTTTAAATCTTTCGAAATATTTCTTAGAAATCCTGCTTTTATATAAAATATTAATCGAGTAGGTGGCTTATTTAATCAACAATTAATTTTTTATATTTTCTTGTTTCCAAACAAATATATTTTTAGCAATCTCAAAATCAAGAGCTAGCTGGGTATGCTCAACTCGCAGTACATACGTTGGTGAAGTCTGAAGCAGCTCAATCTCAACTCCCGGTAAAATTCCGAAGACGGTAAGTTTACGCAAATGTAGTTTATTGACTGATAGCAGCGAGCCAATTCTAGCCCTATCCCCTGGGTTAAGTTCTGTAATGGAGAACATTTTTTTCATTGTGCCACCTCAGTCTTTCAAATCTGAATAGACAGCCAATCGATGATGTGCCCCAGCAATCCTCCGGTAAGAAATGCAATCCCAATAATAAGAATGACCATAATCAGAGAAGAAAAGAGTCCACGCTCTTTTATCATTACAGCCAATTGCGCCACACACGGAAGAAACAGCGTTAAGGTAACCGCGGCTACAACCAGCTGATTGTCCGTTAATAACCCCCGTACACACATATCGTAAAGTCCGGCTGCTCCATAGTCGCGGCGAAAAAATCCCAATAAAAATATCTGCGACGTTTCCCGCGGTAATCCCAGCAGAATCATTATGGGTTCTGTTTTTTGAATCACATAAGACAGCAACCCGATGCAGTCGCTAACCCACAATACTAAACTCGTAAAGATAAAAACCGGCAATATTTCTATAAAGTACCAGGACATACGAGTAAACGCCTTGGTAATAATATTTGATAAAACGGGCAGACGAAGGGGGGGGATTTCCAAATAAAACGGGCTTCGCTCACCAGGTATAATTTTAGCGCTCAGACAGCCAACAGCAAAGAAAACCATCAATATGACAATGACCCATATCATTAAGGCCATGGCATTGTGGGATAGCAAGGCGAGAACTAATCCCAGCTGTGCCGAGCAGGGTATTGTAAGCGATAGTAAAAAGGTAGCTAATAATCGCTCACGCCTTGTTTCGAGAGTCCGTGTGACAACAAGTAAAAAATAAAAGGTACCAAATTAATTCTTCCAACACTGTATATATGCGTGTGATAATGAAAAAGCCCGGCGCCAAGATGTCAACGAGTAAAGCACCACCCATCCCAGCACACGCCACATAGATAGTCCTATACTATATTTTCATTCGGGCTAGGTAAGGAATATCTGTTATTGGCAGGCACTCAACGAATTCTTTACCTAGGTCTGGATCCTTCAAATAACCTTCTCCTTCAAATACACCACTTTTCCCTACTGATAAAAAGTATTCAATACCATCAGGATAGTTAGGAAATTGGCCAAACCCCAGACCTACTTTTTCTCCGGGGCATCCTGTAGTACTACGTTCCAAAATAACCGTTTTACCTTTTGCTGCGGTTAAAAATAATGGGATTGTGCAACTTCTTTGGCCTTTACATTGAAGTGCTCTTTCCGGTTTTTCATCGCTCAGAAAAATAGATACAGGTTCATACCGCAAGTTTAATTCTTTGGCCAAACGACATTCCATGTCTTCCACCTCACTTTTTCTACTTAATATGAGTATTTTTGAGTATATGTTTCAAAACGAAGCCGGTGTGCATAGGCCAGGCGGTTTTTATTTCTCAACAAGACACTTACTTTCCCGCCGCCATTTAATGACGGAGCGCGGCCGAATTTTATCTGCGATTTGCTGGCCATAACCGAACAACTGCACGGAACCGGTCACATCGCTTCACGCCTCATCTATTCCAAACGGCTTAATCTTGTCGATGTAATCAGCATAAATTTTACGTGCTATGCGCGAAAACCGAACATGAAGGATTGTTCGGTTTATAATTCCGCATAAAGAACGTGCGTTTGGTTTCGTTGTAGAACTTCAAAAAGCAAAAATCAACTTGAATATTAGGGAAAAAATTAAGCCCAGTTAACTGAAGGCTTATTACTCAATTTCGAACTAACTTGAACTTCTATGTCTTAGGTCTATAAATATTGTTTAGTCGTAAGCACAGGAGCAAATAGATCACCGATTTGATCAACCCTCTTCAATATATTGTCAAATGTAAAAAATAACTGCTTTGAATCTTTGCTCTTATAGGCTTCTTCTACTTCTTCCCAGGTAACTGGGGTCGAAACTGTTGGCTTTTCTTTAGCCCGCAACGAATAAACACATACTGTCGTCTTATGCTCATCGTTTTGGCTCCAGTCGATAAACACCTTGCCTTCTCTCTGCTTTTTGTTCATTTTTGAAATAACTAAATTTGAATATTTAGCTTCTAATGTTTGAGCAACTTTATAAGCCAATTCTTTCGTTTGATTATAGTCTGTAGGAGTATTCAGTGGTACATAAACTTGCAGCCCCTTGGATCCTGATGTCTTAGGATAGCTTTTTAAATTGGCATTCATAAACAACTCATTTAGATATAATGCAACTTTCGCGCATTCTATTATCGTCGCAGGAAGTCCGGGATCTAAATCAAATACCATCATGGTTGGTATTTTGCTGTCTTCTTGCTTCGATAAAGATGTGTGAAGTTCAAGCCCTGCTAAATTAGCAACCCATACTAAAGCCTGCAGGCTATCGACAATGCAATAACAAGTTTCTCTATTATTACTCTCACTCCATATAGGGGTTGTTGTCATCCATTCCGGACGTGAGCTTGGACAAGACTTTTGATAGAAAAAATTCTTTTCTACTCCATTCGGATATCGTTTTAATGTTAATGGCCTTCCCGCTAAATGAGGAAGTAATACAGGGGAAATTCTTATATAATAATCGATCATTTGCTGCTTAGTAAATCCCGTCTCAGGATAAAATACTTTATTGAGATTAGATACCTTTACTTTCATGCCTGCAATATCGAGTTCACTATATTTAGGCATGTTTTTTACGTGCTCTCTCGCTAGGTGCCTTTTTAGTGTTTTTCTTTTTTATCTGGGACAGGCTAGCTTCTAATGCTGCCATTAAATCAACCACCTTCCCTTTTTGCTCTTCAGGTACTTTTTCTACAACTACCGTTTGCCCTTCGGCTTTTTCTTGAATTAAATTGAGAACCCGTTCACGATATTCATCCTTATATTTTTCAGGTTCAAATTTTGCTGATAAGGACTCAACCAGCTGTAAAGCTACTTTTAATTCCCTTTCCGTTGGTTCAATTACGGACTCTGGTAACCCTTCCAACTCTGTTTGAGGAATAACTTCATCAGCAAAAAACATTGTAGCAAGACTTAATACATTTCCAATCGGCCGAATAGCGCATAAATATTCTTTATTACGTAAGACAAATCTAGCAATAGCTACTTTATTGGACTGTTTCATTGCTGTGAGCAGTAAAGAGTAGGCCTTTACTGCACCTTTATCTGGAACAAGGTAATAAGATTGCACATAAAATATTGGATCAATTTGATTCAAATCCACGAAATCTTGTATATCGATATTCCGAGATTTAATTGGGTTTAAGGCTTCTAACTCTTTTTCACTAACTACGACATAGCGCTCGGGAGATACTTCATATCCCTTCACAATTTCTTCTTGGGATACCTCACTCCCATCTTTCCCACAAATTTTTTTCTGCTGAATACGGCACCCATCACTTTTTCTTAACTGATTAAATCGTACGGTTTTCTTTTTTGTTGTACTATATAGTTTGATCGGGACATTAACCAATCCGAAGCTTATTGCACCATTCCATATAGGCCGCATCGTCCTAGACCTCCTCTTTAATAACTTCTTTCGGTGATTTGTCTGACCGTAATCCTTTAAAGGCAGGATGCCGCAAGGTATGACTTAACGTCCATTCAGTAAATTCAATTTCACAAACAAGGTTAGGCTGCACAAAGAGCGCATCTTTATAGGGAATTCTATTCTCAAACGGGTTCTGTTGCATTAATAATGGTTGTAATAATAATTTGATATTTTTTAAATCCGCAGTTGTAAATCCTGTACCAACCTTGCCGGCATATTTCAATTGGTGTCTAGCATTATAGTACCCTAGAAGCAACGATCCTATTTCATTGTAACGGTTGCCGTTTCCAGGAATCCACGCGCCGATGACAAATTCCTGACGCTGTTTATTTTTGATTTTTAACCAATCGCCACTTCGTTTTCCTGGTATATATAAACTATCTAAACGTTTGGCCATGATTCCTTCCAAGCCCATTTTCTTGACGGCTTGCATCAAATCACGACCTGAGCCAATTTTATAGCTAGGAGTTTGCCATGACATACTGTTGAAATTCAGCTTTTCTAATCGTTCCCGTCTATCTACATAACTCAAATTCAATAACGACCTTTCGCCTAAAGATAGTAAATCAAAAACGATGTAGACCACCGGATATTTTTTTTCTGCCGAACCAACTCCTTTATCTGTTATATGCATTCGATGTTGTAATCCACCAAATGAAGGCTTCCCATTATCACCAAAATATACTATTTCACCATCAAATATAGCGGTTTGGTTTAATTTGGGAATATTATTCAATTCTGGGTACTGCTGAGTAACGTCATTTAGATTTCGGCTTAAAATTTTTATATGTTGATTTTGATAATAAATAATAGCTCTCATGCCGTCCCATTTGACTTCAAATCCATATTTATCCTCGTCTTTGGGTAATTTTGATATTTTTGCAAGCATAGGGCGAATAATGTCCATATCTATTGCTCCCTGTTAATTACTAAGATACTTATTAATAGTATGTCATCAATGAAATTCATTAATCGAAATAAAAACACCTGATAGGCCGAGTTAAAGATTGTGTTATTAAGCTATCCGGGAGCTAAATGATAATCATTGTTCTCAGATAAAATCTGAGCTAGCAATGATTAGATTGGCTTTCTCCCTGGTTTGATTCACTCATTGACAGTTTTTTACCTTTTCCAAACAGCCCCGAAGTTACCGCTGCAGCTTCTATAGCTGTTATTCGTTGCCAACATAGCTGTTATGTCCCATTGTTTTCGGTTACCCCCTGATACCAGTCCATATAAAGCGGGTAGAAATAAAATAAGCGTCATAAATTCGTTCAGCATACACTGCCAGACGGGGTTATTTTTTATTTCTTGCAGGAATATTCTGTCTTATATCATAATTATATTATCAGGAAGTGAATAATTTGATTGACTACAATAATAACACAACATTTATTACTGCGTTATTAGCCGCTATTTTAGTCGGCGTTGCTATTGGTTATTTATTTGAAGAAATAGAATCGTGGATTATCCCCCATCTACTTCTTCGCCTATAAAGGCTGCTGTTCGCATAGTATGGCAACCACCTCTGAGAATATATTTTTGGTAATACGCTTATTTCCACAGTTTATATGTAAAAATTTATATTTTTTACATATAATTACAGGAAATTATTACTAAATGTAGAATTATGGAAATTAGGAGGTGGTAATGTGCGAAAAAACACTTTATTTTTGTTAGTCGTATGTTTAGTAATGACTTCTATAGTAGGCTCTCGGAAAGTTGAAGACAGATAATGGTAAAAAGAGAGTACTGCTGGCAACGAAGATGCTTAAAAGCACCTTGAAACGCTGGGAGAAGCCGAATTTTAAAGAAGAGCATACCCAAAAGACCTAGCCAATACCATTTTTTAAAACTAGGCCAAACACGACAGAATGTAGCTCATTTTGCTGATAAACTAAGCGGCTGTTGAATCAATTTCTGCTTGCCAGGCTAAAATGAGATCGCGCATATCCAGCTTGAGATGCTTTACCCAAGCATCAATATGCAGACACATGGCAGTAGAAAAAGCACGGAAGTACCAGTTGGCAGAAGTGCGAGTTTTGGTCTTGCGTTCCCAAAGATAATCTTCCTTCAGCCGTTTAAAACAGCGTTCTGAAGATGTGCGACGGCGATAATGCTCTTTAAACAACGCAGAACCCCGTGGAATTCGGGTAAAGAAACGGAGATTGTCTTGCTCTCTGGTGTAAATCACTCGGCCATAAGCAGAATTAGAACAAGGCGAATCACAAGATGTTGACCATGATTTACGAGTACGCGGACAACGCCATTTATGGCGCTGGCGGTCTTTACAAAAGCCATTGTAGGCCATGATATGACCAGCAGGACAGACAGGAATACCCTCTTTGGTAAAAGAGAAATCGCGTTGACTGGAACAACTGACATCGTTTCGAGAATTGAGGTCGATGAAAGCAGCGATATCATAATGATGTAACAGCTTATAAATGGCGTAAGCATCATGAGCAGAATCAAGCAGACATTCAGCCAGCTTAAACTCAGGATTGAGCTGAATAAAATCAAAAAAGGAATAGACAAAAGCCAGGCTATCATGCCGGTAGGCCTTGAAAAAATTAAGATAAACAGGCAAATCATAAGGGCTGTCGGCAGCGGTAAAGGCGTACAAAGTACGACCGTAGTAATATTCCTCACGATAACTATCCCAGCCCCAGGAAGCATCGGGGTCTGAGTATTTGCGGGGACAATTGCACGTAAGGATGCCGTTTTTTCTGCAATCGCAAATCAACTTGCCGTAACGGCTGGCGCCGGTGCGGACAGAAGATCCATCCCCGGCAATCGCTAAAGCATCTAAATTTCCTAAGATACCGTGCTTTGCAGAGGGGACTACAAAACATTCCTTAAAAATCTTTTGGAAAAGATCATGCGGACGTGAATGGAAATCAGGGGGATATTCCAGATAACGGTCAACCAATCGCTTGACGATACCAGGCTTTTTCATTGGTGACTTTTCTCCTTTTTTCTTGCCCTTCTTGGGTTTATGCCGGGGCTTATGGATCTTGTTGGCAAGATGTGCCGAAGAAGACAACCACAGGCGCCTGATGAAATCATAAAACGTACCAACTCCCGGAACATCCTCCGGTAGAAATCCGCTAAGGATAGCAAAAACGGGTGTGGAACGCATAGTATTGACCCAAGTGTCAATAGAACGTTCATGAAGTATTTCCATAAGCAGTAGAGAGCGAAACATATCGGCGGGATCACGAGCTACCGGACCGAAAGAGTTGGAATAGCGGTCAGCGACAATTGCAGTGACTTTAGATAAATCACAGCACCAAACACTGGCTAAGGCTTTGTGATTGCGTAAAACTGGGTCTGACAGACCGTGTTTTAAGTAGTGGAATTGTAACTGTTCTTTAAGGAAGTCTTGAAATTGTTGATGGGAACGAGTTGGTTTCAGCAAAAAAATCACCACCATCGACGAAAGTAGGCTAAACAGTGCCTCCATCGCGATTATTGGGGCGATTCTGATTTGTCAAGTATTATTTTCAAATCCTTCAGATTGTGGAGGAAAATTAAAAAAAGACCAAGGCCAAATGCCTTGATCCATATAATTTCTCGGGTTTCCGAGAGCGTACCTATATTAATGGGAGGGTGCGCTGGCATACAAACAAAAGCAGTAAACTCTGCCAATAATTATCCTGATAAACCAATTACGATAATTGTGCCTTTTAGCGTTGGTGGGGGACAGGATTTAGTAGCTAGAACTATAGAAAAAGAAGCATCTAAATACCTTGGGCAATCACTGGTAATTGCCAACAAACCCGGTGGTGCAGGTACCAACGGCTGGAACGAATTGGCAGCATCAAGACCTGATGGTTATACTATAGGAATGACCGATGCTGAATTAATTACATTACCGATATATGGCACGACAAAGTATGATTATATATCTGCGTTACAACCCATAGCACAAATTACAAGTTCTTCTTGGATAGTAGTAATTCAATCAAAGCAGTCATGGAAAAGTATAGGAGAATTAGTTACCTATGCCAAAGAACACCCTGGTGAATTAAAATTTAGTCATGGCGGAATCGGATCCTTTCCTCATTTAATTGGTGAAATGATTAATAAAGAATCCAAGTTGAATATTTAGACCCTCAAAAAGTAGAAATGAAATGGATAAATGAAAAACAAAAAACATCTAAAATGCTAGAGGAAACGGGCATACTGGACTTGATTAAGGAACAAAAAAAATAGATAAAAT
>JBDKTO010000078.1 GCA_039680175.1 Veillonellales bacterium
TAGACAAAGTCGGTCAAAGCAGGCGAATATACCGCCCCGCCGGCGCAAGGTCCCATAATGGCGGAAATTTGCGGAATAACGCCGGAAGCCAAGGTATTCCGATAAAAAATCTTGCCATAACCGGACAACGCGTCCACTGCTTCCTGAATCCGGGCCCCGCCGGAATCATTAATACCAATGACCGGCGCGCCCATTTTCAGCGCCATATCCAGCACTTTACAAATTTTAGCGGCGTGCATCTCGCCCAGCGAGCCGCCGACTACGGTAAAATCCTGGGAGAATACATAGACCAGACGGCCGTCCACCGTGCCCCAGCCGGTGATCACCCCTTCAGCGGGCGCCTCGACTTTTTCCATGCCAAAGTTGGTACAGCGATGGGTTACAAATTGGTCCAGCTCCACAAACGTACCGGGATCAAGCAGCTTTTCAATGCGTTCGCGTGCCGTCATTTTGCCCTTGGCATGCTGTTTTTCTATCCGCTTGGGACCACCGGCCGCCATAATTTTTGCGGTTTGTTCCTGCACATTCTTAATTTTATCAAGTGTTGCAGACAAGAAATTCGCACCTCCTTTTTATAGGTACCGGTTTGCCAAGCTGCCTAAGGCAGCTTGGCAAGCCGATAGAGTCGAAAACCTTACAGCTTATAAAACTGCTGTACCTATTGCGCCGGGAAAAACGGCCAAAGTATCGGCAAAAGGATTAAAGATACTATAAAACAGACAACCAATAATCCCGAACCGGCTTTTACGTAATCCATAAATTTGTAGCCGCCCGGTCCAAGCACCAGGGTACAGGGAGCGGAACCAACCGGCGTCAGGAAAGCGCAGGTTGCACCGACGCAGATGGCCATCAGTACCGCATGGGGACTGGCGCCCAGCTCTTTGGCAATTGAAATCCCGATTGGCGCCAGAAGAGCGGTAGTCGCGGTGTTCGTCATAAATTGAGTCAGGGCACAGGATAAAACAAACAGAGCAACAGTAATCATAAGCGGGCTTGGATTAGTTCCGATAAGGCCCATCACCTGATCGGCAATCAGCTTGCCGGCCCCGGTCTTATCCAATGCCGTAGCAACCGGCAGCATACCGGCCAATACAAACAGGGTAACCAAATCAATGGAAGCGTATGCCTGCTTTTCTGTCACACACCCGGTCAGTATGCAGGCGATAGCGCCGATAACAGCCGCATAATACATCGGCACACTTTTCAAATCAAGCGCCATGACAACAAGGACAGCTACAAGGATGATAAATGTGATCCACATCTTTACAGGACTTTTATTGGTTGCAACCGTAGCGGCAGTCTCACTTTGTACTGCTTCGTCCTCTGCACAATTTGAGCCGCTTCTATTGGGTACAAAATTTTTGCCTACAAAAATCATATAGACAAGACCGACGATTGTCAGCGGAATGCCTATCTTGGCAAACTCAAAAAAGCCGAAAGGCCGGTATCCCATAGTTGACAGCATTTCGGAAACAATAATATTGGGCGGCGAACCTACCAGGGTGATTAAACCGCCCAGCCCGGCCGCATAAGCTAACGGCAATAGCTGCCGCGACTGCGAAATCCGGGCCGCCTTGCAGATTCCCTGCACGATCGGCATCATCACTGCTGTGGCGCCGGTATTTGAAGTTACTGAGGAAAGGGCGGCTGTAGTGGCCGTTGTACCGAACAATAAACCTTTTTCGCCTTGCCCGACTTTTGAAACGACCCATTCACCCACTGCTTGCGCTAGACCAGTGTGGAACATGGCTGCACCAATGATGAACATCCCGCCGAACAATACCACAGTAGAATTTGAAAGCCCGGAGAATGCCACTTTCATGGGTAGAATTCCGAGCAAACCCAACGCCATGGCCCCGCCGATGGAAGTAATAGCCATTGGAACGAGTTCCGTAACAAACAAAAGAGCAAGGACCGCAAGAACAATCAGAGTAATAATATCCGGTGTCATTTTTTGTGTTCCTCCTTTTTGTTAAACTCCACGATCAATATCCAATATACCTACCAATGCTTCCCGGTACATGCAGCAGTTTCGCTCAACCTCCCCTCATGAGCGGACAAACAAACGTCTTCATCTGTCCATTCTTCATTAATACTTATGGCTGTTTTAACGTATGGTACCAACGCAAAACCATAAACCCAGATATACCGTTTACTGTCATCGCGGGGATCGACAGCGGCGTGGCGATTTCGGGCGCCGGATTTTCTTGCCTGCTACTCTCTGTAATTCTTTCCTGCCCGCTGCGAAGAACAAGCCGCCTAAAGCTCGAGATTGCTTCACTATCGTTCGCAATGACAAATTGAATTTTTTTAGTATGTAGCCTATAAAATTGATGAACAAGAGAATTTATGATAAACAGCTTTCACTTTCAATGTTATTTTATAATATTTATGTTAATAAGACTATTGTGATAATTTTAACTATTCGTATTCGTGAAGACTATTAAGATAATTTTAGCTATTCATATTCGTAAAGACTATTAAGATAATTTTAGCTATTTTACAGCTATCATAAAAACACCTGAACCGGCAACTCCCCTCAATCCAGATTGCGTATGTGTCTTTCTGTTCAGCAGAAAGGCACATACACCCCGGATTTTACTTTCCTGTCTTGCGCCCATTAGCAAGGCAGCTTATTGCTTAACGACAATTTAATCGAACGCTTTTTTCGATACATACACATAGCCGTCCATAATAGGTTTCGACGTCCGGCTTACACCGGCCTGCACCAGATTCAGACTGCCGTCCGATAATTTCTCCAGACTGATCACAAATTCCAGAATTCCGGAAGGATGTC
>JBDKTO010000079.1 GCA_039680175.1 Veillonellales bacterium
CTCCCTTTTAATTCGAAGTATCCCTCCCTATTTGCCACCCCCTGCAGCAAGATTCAAACTTCATATAAACAAATGTCTGACCTGCTGCTTGCCAAGAAGCGCCCTCCTTCCCCAAATTTATTTTTTCTAACTAGATGATTACATTAATATATTACACTAATATATTAGTTAATACAATATCTAAATTATCAAAATAAATTAAATATTTTAGAAATATTTAATTTATTGCGCCAATCGGCGGCTACATCCAGTTTTGCTTAATCTATGGGCCCCTGTGTTATGATTTGTGTGGGGTCCATATCGTCCATTATTCAGAACATTATTAAAAATAGAAAATAACCATAACTGCCGTTCCAGAAGTTATGGTTATTTTCTATTTTGAGGCAGCTAAGTCCTGCCAAATATTTACATGCATGATAATTAACTAGTACAGAAGGCTCTCCTGATATTTCCAAGAAACCTTCTGTCTATTATCGAGCCAGTCCGTAATGCTTTTCGCTACCCGAAGAACATCTTCTTTTGTTACGTTTATTGAAGATATCCTTGCTAGAACTTACTCACAAATTATTGGAAGGACGCTATCGTTAGATTGGCATGTTGCTCTTCGAATCTTCGGCAAAAGGCTATTGAACTCATGAATACAACTGGTTAATCAACACGCGTGGTGTTGGAACTTATTCATAACACAGAGTGGGGCCATTTGTCTCTATTTTTTGTATTTGCTATTTATTGAAATAAGCTTTGTTCATAGTTATCATTATAAACTATTTTACTGTAATTGGATTGCTGTACGATTACCTTCTTGGCGAACCGTTATGTTGTCTTCCATTAATTGTTCCATATTTTGGCGTGGAGCTCCTGCATATCGGATGCCGATAAAATCCGCCAAATCTTTATCAACAGTTACTAAATCACTTCTATCCAAATCCTTTGTTGCCATTTTACCAATTGCCTGGATTGCCAGTTGCATTTCCAAAATGCAAGATTTTAAATACTTTGCTAAATGTTCTGCTGCCATATCAATATCTAGCCGATCGGTCATCTTACCTGAATATAGTGCCAATTGGGATGGCGGCGATTGCGGCAAAACCTTTGTAATTTGCGTGTGCATAGCGGCTAGCAAGGCGACTGTTCCAATATAAACGGCATCTGCACCAAGTGCAAGCGCCTTCAAATAATGTCCGGGTGTTGCCAGCCCGCCTGCAACAATAATACTAAATTTATCTCTTACGCCATTTTCTGTTAGCCAATCAACCGTTCTAACAAGAGTATGTAATGTAGGTAAGCCGACATTGTCCTGTAAAGTTGGATTGGCTGCCGCAGTACCCCCTTCTGAGCCATCAATAACAATATAATCCGCTTGTGTTTTAGCAATAACCGCTAATTCATATTCAATATAATCTGTACCCGCAATCTTAACACCAACAGGTACATCATACTGCTGTTTCATTTGATTAATCATATCAATATAATCTTTAGTTGTGTTCTTACCCGGCATTCGCGCATAAACAGTGGCAGATTGGCCTTCTTCTAAATGCCACGCCTTGCGCAAATGATCTCCAATTTCCTGTGCAGGTATAGGCTCATCTACCGCTCCACCCCAAGCACCTTGTCCAAGCTGTATCTCAATGGCATCCAAACGTTTTAATTGTTCTTCACCGCTTAATTGACCGCCGCGATGGTATTGACCGATTAAAAACTTAGCCGAATCGCGCTCCTCATTAGTTACAGCCGATTCGCCCGTATTCGTTGAAGTCCCTGCCATTGCGGTTCCCTTAGCCAGGGCCATTTTCATGGCTAGACTGAGCGAACCTCCATAAGACATTCCTGTAATCATAATGGGCATGTCTAATACTAACGGTCTTTTTGCCTTGGGGCCAATAATTGTTTTGGTACTTACCTTTGTATAATCTTCAGTTGGCAGCGTAAAAAGTTGCTTAGGGTTTAATAAAATTTTATCCCATGGTGACAACACAACAGGACTTCCTAAAGGACGAGCTAATTCCTTGCCTGATTCAGCGCGCATTGCCGTTTCCATCATAGCTTTAGGCGAAATTTTTTCCGCAGCTGTTACCATAAGAAACAAATTATCCGAATAGCCTTCTGTAAACATTTTCTTAATAGTATCATCCATTGTTGGATCCATCAATTTCATTAGAATCCAATTAGTTAACATATAATCCACCTCCAATCCATAGTATTACGAATTACCAGGTGATTATACCTAAATCCCTAGCTCTGCCCCATATTAGGTTTTTCCAGATATGCAGCCAGTAATTCTGCCGCTTCTTTTGTATGTAGGCGTAAAATTTTCTTTGCGGCTTCGACCTCCCCGTGCTTGCAGGCAAACAGCAAATCACGATGTTCCTTTTGAGCTTTAGCTTGATAATGCAAGGTGATCAAGTATAGTCGCATATAACGTCTAACATTATTATGCATTGTCTGAATAAGCGATAGCAATCTAGGTCGTTCTCCCACCTGGTAAATAGCTTGATGAAACTGCCAATTTAATCCGTCCCACCGGCAGCCAAGAGATTCTTGATCCGCTTCATCTAGAATAGCCTCAGCCCTTTTTATATTGCTTTCGGCCAACTTCGGAATCGCAAATTCTAGTGCCCCTGCCTCCAAAAAGTAGCGAATATCGAATATTTATCGAACTGTTCCCCATCATAACCGGGGATTCGTATTTTCATTTACAATTTTTAATCGCGTTCCACATAACTTTTTCCAATAATTTTTCAAAAACATCACACTCTATATCGCTCAAATCTTCAGTTATCTTATTATGCCATTCATCTTTTATCTCTAATATTTCAGGATAAATGGCAATAGCCTTATCTGTAGGAAAGATATTAAATTCACGTCTATTATTTGAATTGATAACCTTAGTAATGTATCCACTTGATTCAAGCTGAGGCAAAACTCTTGACACCGTACTTTTATCTATATTCAATCGGCGAGACAATTCATCCTGTGTTTGTCCAACGTTTTCACAAATGCAAACTATATACATGAACTGTCCACTAGTAATGTTTAATTTTTTAAGTCTTTCCGTATAAAATATTTGTGTTCGACGATAAGTCACGGAAACAAATTTTGATAAATCTCTCATGATAACCCCTTATTATAGTTTCATATACAACATTTATTTTATAACATTCTAGCCATAACATCAATAATTATTGACTATTATAGTCAACAGCACTAGAATAATAGTTGTATATGAAACTATCAGGTTATCTATGTTGTTTAAGGAGAAAAATATATATGATAAATAAACTAGTAAGATATACAACTTTTCTAGTCGGATTACTTTTTATGGGCTTGGGAATAGGTCTTGTAACGAAATCAAGTCTAGGCACTTCGCCAATTTCTAGCGTCCCATATATATGTAGTATGATATTTCCTATTACCTTTGGCCAATTTACCTTTTTATTAAGTATTTTATTTTTACTCGGAGAAATTATCATACTGAAAAATGATTTTCCCAAGGGACAATTCCTTCAGGTTTTAGTTGGTCCTTTCTTCGGTCTTTTTACTGATCTTGGCATGATAATATTTTCTTTCGTAAATCCGCAACTTTATGTTGAAAAAATAATTGCTTTATTGATTGGATGTATCATTCTTGCTTTAGGCGTATATTTACAAGTTGCCGCCAATGTAATTATAAATCCCGGTGAGGGAATCGTAAAAGTGATTGCAAACAAAACAGCTAAAGATTTTGGATCCATAAAAATTATGTTTGATTCCACCTTAGTTCTTAGTGCAACCGTTATTTCCCTTTTTGTTTTTGGAACGATAAAAGGGCTGCGAGAGGGAACTATTGTTTCTGCACTACTCGTAGGGTATTTCACAAAATTATGTAGTGCCCTTTTTAAACGTTTTGATTTTGAAGAAATGCTAAATACTATCGGCGAGCGCTGTTAAACTGTTAAAGAGGCAGCATTATCATAGGGGCAAGCTTTCATACTAAGCGATTTCCTTCTTCTGGACAATCAAAATTTTTGCGCATAGATAAATGAGAGGCTCAACTTGCAGGTTCTGCTGCGAGTTGAGCTTTTTGCCGCGCAAAACTTCCGATTGAACCCTCTAGGAACCGTCCCCATGATTTCTGGCATTTTTACTTATAATTACCCAGCTATCAGCCGATATAATAAATAAACAATACAAATTGCGAAAAGGAGTCGGCAAATGGCAATTGATCAAAACGGGCTGAACAGTATATTGGCTAATCTTACGCCAAAGAATAATGCAGCAGTCCTGCGGGAGCAGCGGGCAAATCTTATGAGAAAACTGCAAACAGCGGCAGACCGTTCGGAAAACGGTATGCCTTCAACGGAAGATACAAAGCGCGATATCAAAGAGCTGGCTGCAGTTGACCAGGAAATTGCCCAGGAAGTATATGATGAAACTTCGCATCGGCTTGAAGAGCAAAGACTGGAACAGGAAGCTGCATGTGCCAAAAAAGAGCGGGACAGGGAGCGGGCATTAGCTAAGCATGAGCATCTGTTAGAAAGCAGAAGCATGAGCAAACTCTTGTCGGCTAGCAGCAAGGTTGGCCAGCCGGACGTAGTTTCCTTTGGCACTTTTAACGACGGCAGCCAAGGGGATAACAGCTATACCTCAGGCGTTGACCGTGATCTTCAGGAATCCATACAGTACGGCATTGCAGCGGCAGAAGTAGCGGTGCGCCGAAAAAATGCGGAGAGCAAAGCACAAATTAAAGAAAGCTCTGAGAAATGTCAGATAGAACGCAAGCAGAAGGCTAAGCACGTCAATATCTCGGTTTAACGTATTATGCACGTTTACGGGACCTGCCCCCAAGGATGAGATCAACAGCAAGCTCGTTACTATTCCATTTTATTACTTTTGAGGATATAGAAGGAATTCAGAAAGTCACGGTGAAATATAAATTCGTTACTATAAAACGATTGGAGGTTGTTTAATGAAGTTGCTAAAGGCCTTGACAGGAATAATGTTGATATTTTTACTCTTTTGTACTGATGGCTATGCTGCCCAAATCACCAAAACTTTAGATGAGAACACTAGAATAACGCCCCCCGGTGTCGTAGTGACGACTCGTGCCTCTATACCGATGTTTAAAAAGGAATCCGTTGTAATCCTTAACGATTTTGGTGAGGTTGTAGAGGGCATATTAGCTGAGGATATTAGCTTGCCCTATGAAACCGGTACTTCCCAGGAGTCTGCACGGACAACTTATTATACTGCTCCGCCTCAAGTTATTATCATTCCTAAGTCTACACCCACTCCGCCAGTCTTTATCCCTTATAGTGAGACGGATACGGCACCGCAAATTAGGGCTCTACCTTTTAAAGGCGGTACAAAAGTCGTATTTAACGATAGGGGTGAAGTTGTTAGAGGAACATTAAGTTCCGATCAAACCATTAACCTCAATCCGGCAAACCGTATATCGGTGTCTAATGCAGAAATCAGCTTTCATAAAAATGGAATGGTGGCGACTTGTACCTTATCCAGCGATTCTTATTTGCGCCCGGTAGGGTGGTCGGAAATCTTAACTGACAACCTTACCAAACGCATAGCGTGTTCGGGGTTCGTTGAATTCAAGGCGAGTAAACCGATTGAGCTCAACGATAAAGGTGAAGTAGTCAAGGGCACCTTAAATAACGATACCAAGCTGCTTTCAGCCAGCACCTTCTTCGGTGACGGCAGCGGTAAGAAGCTTTATAAGGCCGGTACCGCCGTAGAATTCGACAGTAAAGGCAATGTTATCAAAGCACAGGAGTCATGATGCCGGGATTCGGCTTGCACTGTAAACAACGTTATGGAGTCAAGTTTTGCGGAAATTGCGTGGCGAAGCAGCCCCAAAGAATCGGCGAACCCTACTGGTGACGCTTGCCCGTGAAACACACCACTTCAAGGCAAGCTGCAAAATGCTTATCCCGTTCTCTTCAGCAAGTGACGTGAGTTTTCCCACGGCAGTAAAATTTTCGTCCGACCAATATCGATCATAATACATTTGATTATTGGCAAAGC
>JBDKTO010000080.1 GCA_039680175.1 Veillonellales bacterium
GCTTTGCCAATAATCAAATGTATTATGATCGATATTGGTCGGACGAAAATTTTACTGCCGTGGGAAAACTCACGTCACTTGCTGAAGAGAACGGGATAAGCATTTTGCAGCTTGCCTTGAAGTGGTGCGTTTCACGGCCAGGCGT
Source organism: Veillonellales bacterium (assembly GCA_039680175.1). NCBI lineage: Bacteria > Bacillati > Bacillota > Negativicutes > Veillonellales > Veillonellales bacterium. The sequence continues at coordinate 146 of JBDKTO010000080.1, forward strand.
CACCAGTATCATCAGCGGTGTGAGCAAACTCTCCCAGATTGAACAAAATATTGCATCACTGGAAGGAGAAGCGCTTACCGATGATGTACTGGCAGCTTGCGACGAAGTGTGGCGGTCCTTGGCTGGCACTCGTTTTGGCTATAACCGCTAGTCTACGACCAGCTACAACGTGCCGGACCGGACTCGAAGGGAAGGGTCCGCCGATTCTTTGGTGCGGGTTCGCCATTATACCTGATACGGAGAAGATTATCATCTATAGGCCTAGTGGTAGTTAATTATTGCCATATGTAAATATTTAGCAGGACTTAGCTGCCTCAATATAGAAAATAACCATAACTTCTGGAACGGAAGTTATGGTTATTTTTTTATTTTTAATAATGGAGTCTGAATAATGGACAATATGTTAAAGTATGCATATATGAGCTTTGAAGGGCTGCTGGGAAAATATAAAGCACTTTTAGCTGAAAATGTAAAGCTTAAAGATGAACTGAAAAGTCTTAAGGAACAGTGTGAGATTTCGGAAAGTCGGGACGATCCGGAGCAAGATATCGATGTTTCTTCGTCAGATAGTGATTATCTTGAACAAGATTTAGCGCCGCAAGAATTGTCTTGTAAAAACGAAGAGCAAAATTTCTTGCCGAACGTTAATAATTTCTCAGATCCGAAAGACAAAATCGAATTGTTCATGACACTGTTTAAAGGTCGGGATGATGTTTATGCTAAACGATGGGAGAGCAAAAAGAAAGGTACCTCAGGATACTCGCCAGTTTGCTTAAACGAATGGAAGGCCGGATTGTGCAAAAAGCCAGCGGAAAGATGCAGCCGCTGCTCGAATAAAGCATATGCTTCTCTAGATGAAAAGGTTATTGACAGCCACCTGCGCGGCCGCGGTCATTTTGTAGCAGGGATATATCCGCTGCTTCCGGATGAAACTTGCTGTTTTTTGGCAATTGATTTTGATGAAGGGGGCTGGGAAAAAGATGTAGGCGCATTGCGGGATATATGCCGGGAATTTACTATTCCTATTGCAATCGAACGCTCCCGCTCCGGCAATGGAAGTCATGCATGGTTTTTCTTCAAACAACCGGTAACGGCAGCGATAGCCCGAAAATTCGGCACGGCGTTGCTTACGCATTCCATGAGTAAAAGGCATGAGATCCCGTTTAAATCTTATGACCGGCTGTTTCCGAATCAAGATACGATGCCGAAAGGCGGTCTGGGTAATTTGATCGCGCTTCCGCTGCAAAGAGAGGCGAGAAGTGCCAATAATAGTGAATTCATCGATGAAAATTATAAGCCGTATGACGATCAGTGGGCATTTTTGGCTTCGCTCTCCAGGCTTTCTGAAGAGGATATTACCTTGTTTATAATGAAGCTATGCAACGGTAATGAATACGGCGTTTTACGAAAAGACGAGGAAATGCCGGCAAAGCCTTGGGAGAGAAGGCGGATTTTGTTGTCAAAAAACGATTTTCCGCAAAGTCTGGAAATCGTGCAAGCCAATATGTTGTTTATCCCTAAAGCAGGTTTTTCCGAAAAGGCTTTAAATCAAATGAAAAGATTAGCTGCTTTCAAAAACCCGGAGTTCTATAAAATGCAGGCTATGCGTATGCCCACCGGACAGATTCCCCGAATCATTTCGTGTTCGGAAGAAACCGCCGAATACTTATGTCTGCCAAGGGGATCCAAGGCGGATTTACAGGCACTTTTGACAGAATATGCAATTGATGTGCATTATATAGATAAGACAAATTGTTCTAAAAAAATTAACGTCGAATTTACAGGCCAATTAAGGGATGACCAGCCTGTCGCACTGCAACGGTTACTTGAGTACGATAACGGAGTCCTTTCCGGTACAACCGCTTTTGGCAAAACAGTTGTAGCTATCGCGTTGATCGCAGCAAGGAAAGTAAATACGCTTATTTTGGTCGATAGAGTAAACCTGGTTGCACAGTGGAAGAAACGGCTGGCGGAATTTTTAGCGGTTTATGAGACGTTGCCTGATACCGGTGAAAATTTGCTAAACAAGCGGGGCAGGAAAAAAGCACCCGGCGTTATTGGGCAAATCGGCGGCGGCAAAAATAGCTTAAATGGTATCATAGATATAGCCGTAATTCAGTCACTCAATCGAATGGGCGAAGTCAAAGAATGTGTGAAAGATTATGGCTTGGTTATTGTTGATGAGTGCCATCATATATCCGCATTCAGCTTTGAGAAGGTGCTCAAAAGCATAAATGCAAAATATGTTTACGGCTTGACGGCGACGCCTACCAGAAAGGACGGGCATCATCCGATTATTTTTATGCAGTGCGGTGAGATACGTTACCGGGATGATGCAAGAAAACAGGCTGAAAAAAGGCCGTTTGAGCATTATGTTATACCAAGGTTTACGCCATTTAGAGTCCCTTTGGGGCGGGAAGAGCGAGATGTGGCTATACAAGAGCTGTACGCGGAAATTACTGAAAGCAAAACCAGAAATGAATTGATCGTAGCTGATGTTGTCAGAAATCATGAACAGGGCAGAAACTGTATTGTTTTAACAGAGAGAACGGCACATGTTGAGCTGCTTGCCCAGGAATTAAGTAAAAAAATTCCTGATGTTTTTTCGCTTATGGGGGGAATGGGAGCGAAAAAAACTCGTGAGAACATGCAGGCAATAGAGGGTATGCCTCTGGATAAACCGCTTACTTTAGTGTCTACAGGCAAATATATAGGAGAGGGATTTGATGAGCCTCGACTCGACACACTGTTTTTAGCTATGCCGATTTCCTGGAAAGGTACATTGCAGCAATATGCAGGCAGACTTCACAGGCTGTTTGATAATAAGAATGAAGTGCGAATTTATGATTATGTAGATATTCACGTGCGGATGCTGGAAAAAATGTATAATAAGCGGCTGAACGGATATGCCGCGATTGGGTATAAGGCAAAGGGCGAAACTTCTCTAACCGATTCCATTAACATTATCTTTAACAAGAGTAACTTTTTGCCGGTATACACGAATGATATTGTGAATGCGACTAAAGAACTTGTGATAGTAAGCCCCTTTATAACCAGAAAACGGACTTCGCAGATGCTGGAATATTTGCACACTGCATTACAAAACAAGGTAAACGTAACCATCGTGACGCGAACGGTTGAAGATTTTAGGGGCAAAGCGAGGGACTCTTTTGTTGAGACTTTGAATTTATTTAAAGGAACGGGGATAAATCTGATCTTTAAAGCTAAAATACACCAGAAATTTGCCATTATCGATCAGAAAACAGTTTGGTATGGAAGTATAAATCTATTGAGTTTCGGCAGTGCGGAAGAGAGCATTATGCGGCTGGACAGTTCCAATGTCGCGAATGAACTTATTAAGAGTATTGATAACTAATATCCATTAGTTGGTAATCTATATAAAGAAAGGTTTTGCATTATGAGTAATGAGAAAAAGGTACAAATCCGTAATAGTACTGCTGAATTTCTGATTTTTAGCAAGCAGGCGGGTGAAGATAGCATTGAAGTGCGGATTGCAGATGAAACTGTATGGTTAACTCAAAAGGTGATTGGAGTCCTCTTTGAGAAGGGGCGAAGTACCATTACTGAGCATCTGCGCAATATTTTTGAAACGGGTGAACTTGTTGAAAAAGCAGTATGTCGGGAATTCCGACATACTGCTGAGGACGGTAAAGAATATAGGACAAAGTTCTATATTCTGGATGCGATCATTGCGGTTGGATATCGCGTCAATTCAGAACGGGCGACCCAATTTCGTCAGTGGGCGACGACAATTTTACAAGATTTTGCCATTCGCGGCTATGTATTGGACAAAGAACGGCTAAAAAATGGAGCATTTTTCAATAAGGAATATTTTGACGAGTTGCTTGCTGAAATCCGTGAAATTAGAGCAAGCGAACGTAAATT
>JBDKTO010000081.1 GCA_039680175.1 Veillonellales bacterium
CTCCGTCATTTTTTCCGACGAGGCAACACCGACGGGAAAATAATACTGGAAACTAAAAAGGGAAGCGCCCATAATAGGAGCGCCTCCCCTTTTTCATATAAGAAAGGAGTCATTGTTGGGGTTTCCACCGGTTGTCTACAAAAGTTTAGCTGTCATCGCGAGGCGTTAGCCGCGGCGATCTCAAAGAAGGCGCGACGTTCTGAACACAGAGATTGCTTCGCTGCCGCTCGCAATGACAATTCCAGTACCAAGAGCTATAAGCCGCCAGCCAAGTGCCATGAGCTATCCGTTGTACAAGCCGTTGCTCTGCATGTAATTATAAATTTTTTCTCCGTGTTCCTGCTCTTCTTTTTGGATATGATTGAGAGCCTGACGGACATTGGTATTGGCGGATTCGAAAATCGCTGTGTCATAGGCCCCGGAAACAAATTTTTCCGTCATCAGCATGTCGGTGCAGAGAGAAGCTTCGTTTTGACCGGTAGATCCGGTCGTTTGACTGGCTGGAGCCGACTGACCGGCTTGGGCGGAAGACGCAGCTTGCTGCTGGCTTTGGCTACCGCTTTGCTGGCTTAGCTGCGGCACTTGACCGGACAGCATTTGGTTAATGGTATTATAATGCTGCTGCTCGCTGCCGGCCAGAGCGGTAAATAGCTGCTGCAATTGCGGATCCTGAGTTTGTCCGGCATATTTTTGGTACTTTTTGATGCAGATTTGTTCGTGCTTTTTCTGATCTTCCAGGTAGTTTTTTTCCTTCTGTGTTAGCTGTAATGTCATAATCAACACCTCCGTTTCTATTTTGCTCCACAATAAGGGTTTCATTCACCGGAAAAACAAAAATTAAGAAAATAATTGGCAAACACTAGCCAATCCAATACCAGTTTACAAATAGCAGAGTACAAACAAACAGCAGCAAGGCGCTGATCAGCATACCAGCGGTATAATAGGCTGTCGGCACCGGTACCCAGGCAAGATAGAGCGGAAACAAAACGAAAACGAAGCGGGACATGCTGTAAAGAGGAAAACCTTCGGAAGAGGAGCATAGTGGAAGGAGAAACCACAGCCAGGCAATAAGCAGATAGGATTGTCGGATTTGGATTTTTTTTGCCAGTGTTAGTCGCATTAAGCCGCCGAAAGTGAAAAGGACAAGCAGGGCATCAAGCAGGATCCCTGGTTCCTGAGCAAAAAAATCAGCACCAAGCAGTGATATATTTCGCCAATAACTGATCCAGGGATAGCTGAAATAGCGGCCCCAGCTTTGCTGGGCGTGGACAAAGGCTAAAGGATCGCCGGTTAGCTGCCAATTGTACAGACTGAAGCAGGAGAGAGCTAGAAATGGCAATAAAAGCGCAGCCAGAAAAGATTGTCGCCGGGGACGGGCTTTCCAGCCTTCTAAAAATATAAGGCCCACCAGGCAGATCCCCAGATTGCGGGTCAGAGCAGCGAACATGGCAAAGAAGCCGGCCTGATACCAGCGGCCTGTGCGGCTGCAATAAGCGCAGGCCAGGGAAAATACGAGAAATAGGGGTTCGGTGTAGATACTGTTTAAACAGAAAGAGGTGGGAAACAGACCGTAGGCCAGGAGGGCGCGACGGCTTTGTTCAGCCGAAAAGTCCAGCCGGAATACGGCGTACAAAAGCCAAAAGCTGAAACCGGCGAAAAGATTGCAAAGCAGAAACCCGGCGGCGGCCGTGCTAAGACCAGACCAGGCAAGGATTTTTATCAGCAATACGATGACTGGGAAGAAGACAATGGATTGACTGTTATAGCCAAACTGAGCCACATAAGTATACCAGTGAGCATCCCAGCGGATCCATTTATCAATGAACGGGCTACCCACTGCCAGGAATGAATTTACAAAACCGGCCGGTTCATGCCGAGGAAAAAAATCTGCCAGCGCCGCGGCAGCGAAGACAATACCGGTATGCAGAACAAAAGCCAGCCAAACCGGTTTAGGAGGAAGAAGCTTAGAATTCATTTGGCACCTCTTCGGTCTTTACAGGTGAATTACGATATTTTGCCGGCGTATTCCTGGGTGACGACTAATTTGACATTCTGGCTGTCGATTTGTCTGCCGGACGCAGACCAGGTCCAGCGGTTATTGGCGATGAATCCCCAGGAGGTGGATACGCTAATCCCCGCCAGCTGTCCCAGATAGATGTTCCAACCCAGGGACAGAAAGAGACGGGCAAATAAGGCGGTAATTGCAATGCCAAGGCCGCAGACCAGCATGAATTGAGGAAACTGAAGGACCCGGTGCCACAATACCGGATATTGACGTTCCTTCCAGGTCACACGGTCATTCCAGAAAAAGTTATGAGTCATGGCAATGAATGACGCGGCTACCGAAGCGGCGAATTGACTGAGGGGAAAGAAGCTGAGCAGCAAGCTCAGTGCCAATAGATTGACGAACACCCCGAGAAAGCCGACCAGGCAAAAGGCGTAGAAGCGCCGGTCTTCCGGACTGCTGCGGACGAGTCTGGCAACGTGGCGCAAATAATTCCACTGTTCCCTCAGACTCATTTTTGATTCACCGGCATCCCGGGCAGCAAAGGAATAAGGGATTTCGTGAACCGTGCGGTAATGTCCCTTTATCAAAACCTCCATCAATATTTTCCAGCCGATGGGATTGAGCTTGGTGGCCGTGATAACGCTGCGGTTCAGCCCGAAGTAACCGCCGGTGCAGTCCGAGATATCCCGCAGGCGGGTAAAGGAGATGCGGCCGATGGTTCTGGCGGTCCAGGAGACAAGTTTGCGGAATCCGTTTAAGCCTCCATCGGAGCCGCCCGTGATAAACCGGCTGGGAATGACGATATCGGCTGTGGCCAGCCGTTTTAGAATCAGCGGAATTAATTCCGGCGGATGCTGGAGATCAGCGTCCATTACGATGATACAAGAACCTTGCGCCTGGGAAAAGCCGGCAACTACTGCGGAAGCCAGCCCTTTTTCTCCTTCCCGGTGCCGATATTTTACCTGGGGAATTCGGTGGGAAAGTTTTTCCAATATAGCAGGAGTATTATCAATACTGTCATCTATAAACAGGATTTCATAAGATATGATTTCCCCCGACAGCACCCGGCTGATTCGTTCAGCAATCAGGCGGACGTTATCGGCTTCGTTATAAGTTGGAATGACGATGCTGACTTCCATATTTTGGTTGTCATCCTTTCGGCATAGTTTGCGGGAAAAGTTCCGACAGTTTAGTATTCCAACTATTTAAAAATAAAATCAGCATTTTCGAAAAAGCCGGCGGATAAAAGGCCGCTGTGACAGTGGTAAAGTCATGGCTATCGTTTAAGACTGGCCGGGGGGAGCAGTAAATAAATATGTTTATTGATTGCGTTATCTAATGCATTTTTACATTTAGTGTAAAAATTCATTGGATAATAAGCATATATTTTGTATAATAGAGGGAGAAGTTACCTTATTCATGATGTCTCTGCCAGTATGATCAGCAAAAACACCACTAAGATTCTGCCAGCCGTGCAGAAATGGCAGTCCAGGCCGCTGGACTGCCTGTATCCGAAAAATTCTGTCATGACAAGTGAGCCACTATAAGCGGCGATACTCTTTGACTGTTTAGTAAAAGTGAATATTTGGGCAAACCTGCCGAAAGGCTGGGGCGCAAAGCTATGGGTCTAATGACGAGTTGTCGATGATTGCCAGGTTGCTAGTAAATATGTTAAGAGCACCTTAGCTAATAGGCAGATGCTCTTTTGTATTTTTTTAGGTCACTGTAATATTACATTTTAATAGAAAAACAGGAGGCTCGCAAATGATTTTGTTTAAAGGGAAAAGTATTCAGGTAAAGGTCACTGTTATTTTGGTAATTGGACTTTTAGTAACATTAAGTATTTTAGGATTTTGTAATTTTTATAATGCAAAGGGTATCCTAGTATCAGATGCCGAGGAGAATATTGCCCATCAGGCAGATGCCTATGCCAGGGAAATTGGCATGTGGAAAGATACACGTGAAGCAGAAGTCTCAATCTTGGCTACAAACCAAAGCGTTGTTAATGGCGATACGCAGGGAGCCCTTGACTATTTAAACGAACAGGTAAAGCGGAATCCCCTTTATTTACGATTTTGGCTTGTAGATTCTCAGGGACAGGCGATTCATACAACCGGGGATAGAACAAATATTATTGATCGTGACTATTTTAAACAGGTTATGTCTACGGGCAAGGTGCTGACTACTAACCCGGTTATTTCTAAAGTAGATGGCAAGATGGTTGTATCCGTAGTTGCTCCCATTCGAAGAAATAATGAAATTATCGGCGTCTTGGGCGGAACTGTTACTGTTGATACTCTTATTTCGCGCATAAATGAGATTAAGGTTGCGCAAAGTGGTTATGCTTATGTCATCCAAGATAACGGGCTAATAATTATTCATCCGGATAAAGAACAAGTGATGAAGACAAATATTCTTACCGACGCGAACGCAAACCGTCAGCTTAAAGCTATAATGAGCAAAATGGTAAATGCTGAAAATGGCATTGGAAAGTATCAAGAAGGAAATATGACAATGGATATTGCTTATGCTCCTATTCCCGGAACTCATTGGAGTTTGGCCGTTAACGTACCGGAAAAAGAAATTCTTGTAAAGTTAACGCCTTTTGCCCGAACTTCACTTATTATTATTGCATTGATTCTTATCGCCACATGTGTGTTAGGCGTTATCATCTCAAGACGATTAACTAAGCCGATTATATCGTTAAACGGAGCGGTTAAAAAAATAGCGCAAGGCGATTTAACATTACAAGCAGTGTCCGCGAGTACTATGGGATCAAATATCTCGGATAAGGATGAACTGGACACTCTGGCGATTCATTTTGATACTATGGTAGATAAGCTGCGTAAATTAGTTCAACAAATAGCAACATCGGCGGAACAGGTGGCAGCTTCGTCGGAAGAATTGAATGCCAGTGCCGAACAGTCGGCTCGTGCTGTAACTCAAGTAGCCGGATCAATTAACGATGTTTCACAAGGTGCAGAAAAACAATTGCAAGCGGTAGATGATGCATCTGCCGTGGTAAGTGAGATGTCGGCCGATATTCAGCAGGTAGCTGTTGGTGCCGGTGAGATGGCTGACAATGCATTTCGGGCAGTTGAATCGGCAAAGGAAGGCGATAAATCTGTGAGTGAGGCTGTTGGTCAAATGGCTCACATTGAACAGACCGTCAACAATTCAGCGCAAGTCGTAGCTGTTTTGGGTGAACGATCGAAAGAAATCGGACAGATTGTTGATACGATAGCTGGGATTGCCGGACAAACCAACTTATTGGCGCTTAATGCTGCGATTGAGGCAGCCAGAGCAGGCGAACAGGGTAGAGGATTCGCTGTCGTAGCAGAGGAAGTTCGCAAGCTGGCGGAACAATCCCAAACTGCGGCAAAACAAATTGCCACACTGATTGGTGAAATTCAAGGGGATACCGATAAAGCTGTTGCCGCTATGGGTGACGGTATCCATGAAGTTAAAGTTGGGACCGAGGTTGTTACTATGGCAGGTCATACTTTTAAGAAGATTGTAACATTGGTAACGCAAGTATCGGAACAAGTGAAAGGGAGTTCCTCAGCCACCGAGAAGATGGCCGGCGGCAGTCAGAAAATTGTTGCCGCAATGAATGAAATCGACAAAAACAGCAAAATTGCAGTCGGACACGCGCAGTCAGTGTCAGCGGCTACAGAAGAACAAGCCGCATCTATGCAAGAAATTGCCTCATCAAGCCAGAGCCTTGCCAAGCTTGCTCAAGATCTTCAGACAGCGGTTAGTCATTTCCGAGTTTAGAATAGAAATATATTGATATAAAAGAGCAGGATTTAGCCAGCTTCTACTAGAAAATAGCCATTACTTATTGTGCGGCAGCTATGGCTGTCTTTATCGTAGGCGGGAGTCTTGACTCACCGCCTACGATAAAGACGAAATGCAAATTTATGATGCAGCATCAATATGAGAAAATTATCTGACCCTGGTAAAATTACAGCAAATGAAAAATCCCTTCTTAAAAACAAAAAAGGAGCTGTTGCAATAACGAAAAGATTCGTTGGCAACAGCCCCTGCTTTTTGAGGATTGACTCAACAAATTTTTACACACATAAAAAATGGGTACACGAAATAAAGAGGAAAGAGTTTCCTCTAAAATCGGTACTCATTTTTTGTTTGTTAAGCTGTTTTTAACGGATGAAGGTATTCTCCACAATGCCCGTGCTGTATCTTCGAATGCAGCTTGTTCACATTATGCGCGAGTCCGAGCAGGATGCTTTCGGCCAATACATTTTCCGTACCCCGGCACA
>JBDKTO010000082.1 GCA_039680175.1 Veillonellales bacterium
CCCTGGGATTTTCTGCAGTAGTCTGAATTGTTCTTGTAATATGCTCATCTAAGTTCTTAAGAGAGTGGATTCGGGTAGAGTCCGAGAGTTGATCGAGCCTTCTTTTGGTTCTCCGGTCTGCAGTCTCCTTCCCTATGTCCCCTGCCATATCTCCATCTCCGAATTTACGAACCCCGCGTATGCTGATCCTTTGGTACAATTGCTCAAACATAAACTCTCGGAGGACCTCCCTCTATTCTCTGGATAAAATATGGGAATTTGAAACAGTAACCTCGGTAAAGTTGATTTCCTTCAAATGAAATCCCGTGCTTCCCGAATTAGCATAAGACCCTAATAACAATTAATCAGATGGAATTCGAGTATTAAAAATAAGTTTTTCAGGAAAGTCTTAAATTGGAAACAAAATTAAATGTCTCCTATTTGAAAATGCTCCAGCAGCAAGAAATCGATGGAGCGGCTTTATACCATGAAATCGCCCAGCTTACGAAAAATGAAAGCGAACGGGAAACCCTGCTGGGTATCTCAAATGAAGAGTATAAACATGCCGCTGTATTTGAAAAGTATACGGGCTGCAAACGTAAGCCTCGCCACTTCAGGCTGTTTTGCTACACACTAGCTGCCCGCATATTTGGGTATACTTTTATAATTAAATTGCTGGAACGGGGCGAGGATTTGGGGATCAAGGCTTATGAAAAAGAGGCTGCCCGAATTCCCGAATTAAAACAGATTTTGGATGAGGAAGAGATTCATGAGCAGAAGCTGCTTGATATGTTGGATGAAGAACGCCTGCATTACGTGGGCGATATTGTATTGGGCATGAACGATGCGCTTGTAGAGCTTACCGGCGCTCTGGCGGGATATACGCTTGCGATGCAAAACACTCACATCATTGCGATGGCAGGATTGATTACGGGCATCTCCGCGACACTTTCGATGACGGCTTCTGGATATCTTTCATCCCGTGAGGCGGGGCAAAAAAACGCGGTCAAATCAGCCGCTTATACGGGGCTTGCCTATCTGGTTACTGTTACGCTGCTGATTACTCCATATCTGCTATCTCCACCGGGCGGATATCTTTGGGCATTGGGTATAACACTGCTGATCGCCGTTGCTATCATCGCCGGCTTTAATTTTTATGTCTCCATCGCAAAAGGCAGACCATTCCGGCGCAATTTTTTCGTAATGGCCGGTATCACCATGGGCGTTGCAGCAATTTCCTTTGCGATCGGGTTGATAGTCAAAAATGTCTTGGGAATTGATTTGTAGATGTTGCGAAGGAGCTTCAACAATAGGGAAATAGAAAGGATGAGCAGTATAAAAGAAAACATTCATGATTTTACTGTGAAGAATAGCAAAGACGAAACTGTATCCCTGTCCCAATACAGGGGAAAGGTATTGTTCGTTGTAAATACGGCAACTAAATGCGGCTTAACGCCGCAATACGAAGCGTTGGAAACTCTATATCAAAAACACAAGGAAGAAGGCTTTGAGATTCCTGACTTTCCCTGCAAGCAATTTCTAAGCCAACCACCAGAGACAGATGAAAAAATCGAGGAATTTTGTACGGTGAATTATCATACAACATTTCCCCGTTTCGCCAAAATTGATGTAAGCGGCAAAAACGCCGATCCTCTTTTTATCTGGCTGAAGGAGCAGGCACCGGAGGATTAAGACGATAAGAATACTGATTCTTTTGAAAGCAAAGTTAAAGTATTAAAGCCTTTTGCAAAACCTGGTGATACAAAATGGAATTTTGGGAAATTTCTGATTGCCAGAAATGGCAATGTTAAAGCACGCTATCCATCTGCCTACAGACCCGAACAACTGGAAAATGATATAAAAGAACTGCTGTGATGAATAATGTTGTATGGATGACAAAGAGGAGGCAAACCACAAAAAGAGACCAAGCATCGCTGACTGTCCAATCAATCGGTCAGCATTGTATTAATGCCAGAAAACTGCATCATTGTAAACGGAACTGCTGGTATCAATCAGTTTAGTGATAGGGCTTAAATTTTTCGTTAAAAATGCAGGGGCAGTACTTTGCAGAGGACGTAAGCAGCTTTGCTTAAAACGTTTACCCATCCTTGTGCTATGCTTGTAATGTTAATCAGCACCGTACGTTGGATTTTAATCGCCTATAAAGCAAGAATCAACAACAAAAGGGGACACGGAAATGGATTATAGAACTCCTATACGCAGAATACGATTTCAGTCTTGATGACTATTCTATTAGTTGCACAGTCAGTTCTTTTAATTTTTGTGCTGTGAATTTAAGGACCATCAGGCAAAAGATCAATTCAATCAGCATAATACCCAAGCGAACTAAGTTAAATCACTGGTAGGACTCAAGTGATAGATTTGATTTTAACGGATGTCATGGAAGTTTCTGTTCCCTTATTCTCTTTCTCCATTCTTCTGTCCTTCGCTCAACTAACCTTTATTAAAGCAGCAGTTACTTGAGCCATCCAGGGTTGCTTGTGCTACAATAAATACATGAGCAATAGTGGATTTACGGACATTCGCCCTTCGCCTATTGCCGGAATCTGGTATCCTGCCGATCCTATCGATCTGCGGGACGAAATACAGGATTACCTTGACCGGGCTGTCGCGCCGGAATTGACCGGTGAGGTTTTCGCTCTGGTTGTGCCGCATGCCGGCCATATTTATTCC
>JBDKTO010000083.1 GCA_039680175.1 Veillonellales bacterium
GCGAAAACAGGCTATAGCCTTGACGATCAAATAGCTTCCTGTAAAGCCTTTCTGCTCAACAAGGGAATTACAAACATTATAGAATATATTGACGACGGGATATCCGGTAAATTTTTGGACAGACCAGCCTTAACAGCGCTTCGGGATGATATCGCCGCCGGCAGAATTGATTCTGTTGTTGTATATGATCCTGACCGTCTAGCCAGAAAACTCTCTATTCAGCTATTAGTCGCTGAAGAAATGGAAAAGAGCAAGGTTGCTCTACATTTCATCACGGGTGATTATGATGCCAGCCCGGAGGGCCGGTTGTTTTTCTCTATGCGTGGTGCAATCGCCGAGTTTGAAAAAGCAAAGATTCTTGACCGGACCTTGCGCGGGAAGCGCCGAAAAGCCATGCAGGGAAAAATTATGCAGGATTTCAAACTATACGGGTATAATTACGATGCGGAAAAATGTTCTTATATTATAAACGAAAAACAAGCAACGCTTATTCGTGACATTTTTCGTTTAGTATCCGATAAACAGCTTAGTATTGAAGGCGTACAGAAAGAATTAAAAGCAAAAATTATACCCTCACCAACCGGTAAGGCTGTGTGGCCTACGTCTACCATCCATAACATACTTAGAAACGAAACCTATACGGGTACTTTCATGAGCATGAAATATCGACAGCAAAGGTCGGGGATAAAATCAAAAACCATAGAGAAACGGCCTAAGGAAGAATGGATTCCCATAAAGGTCCCGGAAATTATTGACGAAGTTACATTTGAAAGAGCGCAGAAACAATTAAAACGGAATGCCGTGTCTAAACATAAGCCTGTCAGTGCGCCCTTCTTGCTGCGCGGAATTTTATTTTGCGGGGTTTGTGGTAGACGAATGCTCGCCCATCATTGCCGGTTTCGGGATGGAAGTTACAAAACATACTACCAGTGTTCGGCTCATAGATATGCAGATTTAAGAAATACAGGTGTAAAATGCCCCTCAAAAAGCCTACCGTCTGACGCGATAGATAAGGATGTTTGGGGTAAACTAGTTGACGCCTTCAAAAGCCCGGAAAAAATCAAAAAATATGCGCCTAAAAAACTTGCGCAGCCAGATTACAGCGAAGAGATAATCAGGTTAAATAACTTAGAAACAGAACTAATTAAACGCCGCGAAACGATTGTGAAATGGTTTGGCCAGCAAATGATTTCCGAAAAAGAATCAGACGAAGAACTGGCTAAAATTCGTTCTCAGCTTGTAGATATACAAGAAAGAAAAAACATTTTGCGCCCAGAAGAAAAAGCAACACCGGAAATATCATTTGAAGAAATGGCAAAGGCAATCCTTCCCCTAATTCAGCAAGGAGATTTAACTCCCGATGAAATGAGAAATATTATTCAGTCGGTTCTAGCCAAAGTCACGGCCACCCGCCTTGACCAGCAAAAAGGAAGTGTCTCTCATCCAAAATTTAAAATAACGTGGGAAATGATATGATTTGTCATGTTTTTATATACAGTGGTCCAGCCAGCCCTGGCTGATCGGTCAAATGATCTCTCATGGCTGTATCCGGATGCGCAATGAAAATGCGGAAGAGCTATTTGCCCTGATCCGGATCGGCACTCCGGTCTACATTCGGGATTAACGCATACAGCCGGCCGGCAATCTCTTCCACCATATCCCGACGAACCCGAATATAATGAATTAAAGCCTGACGCTCAGCCTGATCCGGCAGCCACTGAAGGGGAATATTCTCCACGAGGCCGGTAATCTGTTCATCGCTGAGCGCCTTTACCTTGGCTACATAAGGAGCGAAATCGCCGGCAGTTAAAAAATGTTTCAGCAGCCAGCCATAGGCCCGCCGGTGATTCAGCGTAATCTGGGATTCCAGTTTCGTCAAAGAATTAATATTCCAGCGTCCGCGGCGAAACAAATGAGAATTATCAATCGCATAAACAACTCCTCCCTGATCTTCCCGGCGGATAATCAAATTCCGGCGATTCCAAGTCCGGTCCAGATTGTGAAACAGATGATCAAACAGCATCACGCCTGCCAGCTTTGTTTTATTGACGGCTTTATATAAATTATTCCGCACCACATACCGGCTGCCGCCGATATACCGGCTGGCAAAATGCGGTCCCTTATTTACCCGCTTGGCTTTTAGCCGCCGGCTTTTTTGCAGCACCTGGTCGCTGATATAAATAATTTCTCCCGGCGGAAAGCATAGATCCATCACTCCGGCAAATTGGCTGGCCAAATACTCATTGGCCAAAACTTTGGTTCCCAAACAATTATTCTGAAGCTTAACAACATAGATTTTACCGTCATCAGCCCGAAACAGCTGAGGGGACGTAACTCCCAGTCCCACTGCTCCCAGATACTTCACTCCAGTCAGCATGATCCCACCCTCTTATCCACAAGCTGGCCGCAGAAGGATCCTTTTTGCGGCATGTTACAGTATATGACACAGTATTCCAAAGATTCCTCTGCCGCCTAAATACAAAACACCGCACAATCCGGCTCGGATGCGCGGTGTTTTACGTTTTGATCCTTATCCTTTGGTCCCGGCCGGTACGCCAGTATCCACCAGCCAACTGGCAATCCAACCGGTGGTGGAGCCATCGGACAGTACAACTTTGTACCAGCCGAATGCCTGATCCTTGATCGTCACGGTATCGCCTTTTTTTACCTGGATCACAACAGGGAAATTAGTTCCAGGGCCGGTGCGAATATTGACATTGTTGCCGGTAACGGCAGCCGTTCCCGAAACTCCCATTGGAACACCCGCCGTCGGCGTAATTCCAGGGCCGGTAACAAAGACATTCTGCACGCCATAGCCGGCATATTGATTGGATTCAAACTCGCTGGCCGCAGTTGTGTTGTCCGTTGACAACGTGGCCGTGGTAGTTTCCATATCCCCAATCTCAGTAACCGGACCGAGAGCGTAAACATCCATCAGCGTCGTTGTCAGTACCCTGGCCCAGAACTTAAGCACGATTGTAATGTGGACTTTACGCCGGTCATCACAATCGAAGTCGTAATCCACAAACTCCACATTCACATCCGCGGTAGCATCCATGCCCCGTTCCGCGCCGAGGATTTCAATATCCCGGGTAAAGCGAACCTGATCTTTTTCAAAAGCGTGAACTGGCTGATTCGGCAAATCCGCCACATACATGACTTTTACTTCCAGCTCGCCGCGGATAATTACTTTATTGGGAATAACATCCACTGTTTTGATGCAAACATCTTTCACGTAAACATCAATAACCTGTTCAATGTCCGGTTTTTGCGCCGGGACCGTCATGTCAAATTCGACAACCCGCTGGGCCATTTCCGCCCCTAAGACCTGTTCAACCTCAATAGTTTCCGGGCCGGGCTGCGGGCAGCCGCAAATGAGTTCCGCATTCATAGTCGTTGCACTGCCTGTGATAGTAACACCGCTGCTGGCGGCCGTGGAACCAGAAGTCTGTCTTAATTTTTCGTCCATTATTCCCCCCCCTTTAAAGAAATGTAATACACTTTATCCTTTTGCTTTGCCTGTTGTGGTATAAACGCCAATTTGTACTTCCCGGTCCGTCATAACCTTAGCGGTAATCTTTAAAACCACCGATACATCAAATTCCCGGGTGCAGTGATGGTGGTGATGATGGTGGTCACAATCATCGTCATGATCGTCATCGTCGCAGTCATCATCATGATGGTGATCATCGCAGTCATCGTGATGGTGGTGATCATCGCAGTCGTCATCATCGTCGTCCATTTCATAGTTTTTGTACTGATAAGCCCGGGTATGATGATCCACATCGTAATCAACGAATTCCACTACGACGCTGGCATCGGCATCCATACCCCGGCGGGCTCCCGGCATATCAATATCCTGTGTCCATTTGTAATGCTTGATTTCCACGGCATGAACCGGCTGATCCGGCAGATAAGCCACATAAATGGCTTTAATTTCAAATTCGCCGCGAACAATCACCTTATCGGTAATCACATCCACAGAGTTGACTTCCACTTCTTTGACAAATACATCAACAATCTGTTCAATCGCCGGCTTTGCATCCGGAACTACCACATGAATATCCAATACCTTTTGCTTTTCGGCCTCACCCACTACCTGACGGACTATAATCGTTTGCGGACCCGTTTCCGTTCCCATTGTGCATGGATCATAGTAACCCGTTGCTCCGCTGGACGATGCGCTAACCGTTTGCCGGGTATCTTTATCATTCACACATATTCCCCCCTTTGTATGTTCTAGTTATATATATGCCTGCGCCTGACCCAATGTGCCAAAAAATCGCATGTCTTATACCGGCTCTTTTCAATACCGTTTTTTATGTCAGGAAACATAACATTTTCTTCTGGTTCATCATAGTATATAGTAGAAATTCCCCCAGGAATTTTCTGATCAAAAAAATGGGAGGTTACGATGAATGTATCCAAAATGGGATGATCACAACTATAAAGCCGGCTGCTGGCACAAAGACGGATACCCTTATATGCATCCGATGCACCCAATGTATGACGACTGCGGCGACCATCATGAAATGGACTGCATGCCAAAAATGGAACCAGACTGCTGCCCGCCGATGCCCTGCGAAATGCCTAAAATGAAATGCAAGCCGAAAAAAGAATGCGTAAAAACTTTTAAATGCTGTTACAAACTTTATCGAATCACCAGTTACCGCCTCTACAAAATCTGTTCCCGCTGCGGCTGTGAATTTGACCACCATATGCACCAAGGCATGTGTCCCAAGTGCGGTATTGCCGAATAGGCTGTCTCAGAAACAAAACAGGGCGTCCCGCGGATAATCCGCGGGACGCCCTGTTTTGTTCCGTTCTCTACTAGCGGCTTGATCAGCGAATGAACTCCTGTACCACATAAAGCGAACCGTTGGCGCCATACCCCACGCCGATGCCCACATCAGTATAATTGGAACTTAAAATGTTGGCACGATGGCCTGAACTATTCATGAAAGCCGTTTCCGCCCCAGAAACGCTGGTATTGATCGCTATGTTCTCGCCGGCATAGCTATAGCTAATACCCGCATTCTTCATCCGGTCAAACGGTGACTGCCCTTCCGGATTGGTGTGGGAAAAGAAATTGCGATTGATCATATCCTTGGCATAACTTTCCGCCAAACTGGTCAATTGGGAATTTAACTTCAAGGGCGACAATCCATTTTTGGCCCGGTCGGCGTTCAATAGCTTGAAAGCTTGCTGTTCAGCAGCAGCTAGGCTGCTGGCAGAAGCCGCAGTTTTGGTAGAAGACAACCCGGAGTTTGAGGTCGAACTCGCTGCCGCCGGCTGAGAGCCGGTGCTTTTCGCTGCAGAATTCGTGCTATCGTGGCTGCTGTGACCGCTATGGCTTAACATCGCCAGCAATCCCACAGCCACAAGTCCGGTTACAATCCCTTGGTCGGATTTAGTGCTTTCCTGGGCACTTTCCGGAGTCGCAGCCAGTGCTGTCGAGACAAATGTACCGCCAATGGAGCCGGTTACCAACGATAAAGTCAAAATCCCCCCCAGAAACATACTGCAAATTTTATTTTTCTTCAAAAAATTACCTGCCTTTCTACAGATACTGTTTTTCTTATGAGCACTGCATTTGTTTGCAAGCCAGAATGAAGTATACATAAAAAATAGATTATACTGATTCAAGATCTTGCAACACTCCGTATATTCGCCCTCTAAACAAGAAAATCCTGTTTTCCCGGCGTGGTAATGTTTACATAAGTATTTACCGTTTTCTCCATCTGCCCTCGCGCTTAACATCCCCCCATTTTTCTCTTATAAAAATTGTCAATCATTAACCTTGTAACTTTGGAAACAATACTATCAGGATGGAGGTGATAACAATGGCGGATTTTAGCAAATCAGGCTGCTGCGGCTGCAGTGAAAAAAAAAGCTGCAAGCAATCCTTCACCGAGTTTGCTTCCGAGCTTTGTCCAAAATCGAAAGATGCGAAACGTCCGGACAAGCGGTAATATCCATAGACGCAGCAGAAAAGGCGCGATGCTTCGCGCCTTTTCTGCTGCGTCTAATAGGGTGTTTTTGGCAATCCCAGCCGAAATTTACCTCGCGTCTCCACTCCGCCCACACCTTCAATCCCAGTTACCGAAGCCGTAATGGCATCACTGACATCCACCGTCTTATGAATGGGTGTAAACGCCACTTTTTCCGCAATAAACACCGGGTCGTACGCATGAATAAAAATCCGTTGCGGTGAACTGGCGAAATTGGCGCCGGCCGCTAAAATTGCCTCAAAATATGACTGACAAGCCCCGGCGAAAATGACAAGTTCATCCCAGGATGGCTCAAATACACGGGTCCGCTTTACCGACTCCACATAGTACTTGGAATTCCGGTAATTATTGATATCGCGGAAATCCTTCTTGCCGCCGCCGATCAGAGCATCATGGCCGGTAAGCACCAGAATATCCGGCCGGTATTCATCCACCAGCTTCACCACATGGTCCGGCTGTTTATCTTCCGGAATACACCGGCCGACCGCCTCCATATTCAGTTGATTGTAAGTTTTCAGACACATCCCGAGGTATTCTTCATCACCGTCAATGTGGAGTACCTGACCGGGCAAGTCGAAAAAAGGATATTTTTTATTCGGTTCCGAACGGCCCATCTCTATTTTTTCCCGTTCCATGCTGCGCCGCATCATCACTCGTTTCAGACTGTCATTATGCACGCCTTCCAGCCGCAAAATTTCGTTCCGCAAATGCTCCGCATCAATTTTTTCCAAGTCCACTAACGGTGCATCGGCGATTAATCGCAAATACATTCCTTTCAGTACGCCATGGGACTGACCGGTTTCATCCTGAAAAATTTCAGTTACTTTGAAAACAATATCGCCGCCATGGGATTTTCGAATCACTAAATCACCGATTGTGATTGCCATAACCTGATCCCTCCCCCCTGTTACTCCATACTATGTCGCTTTAAAGCATTTTGCCACCTTCCTTCCCGCCGCGCTTTTTTACGGGGACAAGTAGCAAATTCCACCGCAGACCAATATACTGTACTAAGCCTTAGTGTGACTATTTTAAGTCACATGCACCGCACTCCATTTCCCGAGGTGATGGCGCATGATTACCGTGGTTGTTCCGGCAAAAAATGAAGCAGGCCGAATTGTGACCGTACTCCAGAATCTGGGAACCCTGCCAATCGATCATATTATCCTGGTTGCGAACGGTTCCAAAGATGCTACTTTGCAGGAAGTACTGCAAATGCGATTGCCAAAGCTGCAAGTTATCTACTTTCATGAATGTTTGGGTATTGATGTACCCCGCGCCGTCGGCGCAAAAGCGGCCCTGTCGCTGGGCAGTGATGTAATTGCCTTTGTCGATGGAGACATGGTAGGAACCTTTAATGAAAATTTAATGGAATTAATTGATGGGATCTTGTTAAAACATCTGGATATTGCCTTAACAAACTGCTATCCGTCACCCCCCCGGCACATCGAACGCTACAACCCCACCTTCCAGTGGCGGCTGAATGTAAACAAAACCTTAGGGCTGGACAAAAAAATCAATTTAGCCACTCCCGCCCACGGACCGCATGCCGTATCCCGCCGTCTGCTGGAGACCATCCCCGTACGTGAATTAGCCATTCCTCCCGTGCCGCTTGCCCTGGCCCGGATTCATAAACTGAGAATCGATGTGGCGACTACCATTCCCCATTATCGGCTGGGCTCATCCATTAAAAACCAGATTCATACCAACAAAATCATCGAAACCATTGTCGGTGACTGTCTGGAAGCCATCGCAGTATTTCAAGACCAGCCCCGTACCAGGCAATGGCAGAATAAGACCTACCTTGGCTACCACAGCGAACGCCGGCTGGATCTATTGGATCACTTTTTAACCGAACAGCCCTGCTCTCCTTAAGAGCAGGGCTGTTCAACAGTTATACTGCAATCATATTTAGTAAAAAGATACGAATATGCATCTGATAAGAGTATAATAAAATAAAAAACGCGCCCCGTTGGGGAAGGCGCAATCAGCGGTGCCGGGCTCCATTGGGAAAACTTTAAACGAAGTACTTACTACTGCAGAAGGTACACACGAATTTCACAAAAATAAAATTTGACGAAGTAGGTGAAAAAAGTGTCTGAGGTCCTAAAGGGAGTTGGTATTGTCCCCGGTGTCGCTGTTGGCAGAATTAAAAGAGTTTCGCAGGATATCGAAAAGCACTTACCGTATTATAAGGCTGATTCACCTGCCCGGGAAGCGGAAAAATTTACTGCTGCTTTGCGCCAAGCAAAGGAACAAGTTGGGAAAATCATTGATACCGCCAAAAAAAGCCTTCAAAAAGATCCGGCCGATATTATGGAAGCCCATCTGACTATGTTAGGCGATCCGATGCTGCAAGAAGCTGTCCTGCAAAAAATCCAGGAAACAATACCGGCACCGCTGGCAATAGTAGCGGTAACCCAAGAATATGCTGCGGCCTTTCAATCCATAGATGATCCGTATTTGCAGGAACGGGGTGCAGATGTTCTCGATATCGGCCGCCGGATAACCCGCATTCTGCTGAATATTCAAGCCGTTGTCCTGGAAAATGAACCGGTAATTTTGGCCGCTCAGGCTCTAGAACCATCCGTATTGACGGATCTACCGGCGCAAATTGTGCAGGGTCTAATCCTCGAACAGGGCAGTACGACTTCCCATGCGGTTATTATTGCCAAAGCAAAAGGCCTGGTAACTATTGTCGGCGTATCCGGACTGAACGAATTGGACGACGGCACACCGGTAGTGCTGGACGGATCAAACGGCACGATAGTGATTTCGCCTGAGCAAGCTGAATGCGCTTCATACATCGCCCGCAAACAGGCGGAAGAGGCGCAATATGCCCGGGATTTAGCCAGCGCAACGCTGCCGGCAGTTACTGTTGACGGCAGGCAGGTACAATTAGCGGCAAATATCAGTACGCCCCAGGATATGGAGCGAGCCCTGCAGTTCGGCAGTGAAGGCGTAGGCCTTTATCGCACCGAGTTTCTGTTTATGGGACGGGATAACTTTCCTAACGAAGAAGAACAATTTCTGGCCTATCAAGCTGTAGTAGCCCAATGTGGTCCGCATGTCTGCATTATCCGCACCTTGGATATCGGCGGCGACAAACCGCTTTCTTATTTCAGTATTGATCAGGAAAGCAATCCTTTTTTGGGCTGGCGCGCCATTCGCATTTGCCTGGAGCGTCCCGATTTATTTCTCCCTCAGCTAAAAGCTATTCTACGGGCCGGAGCAACCGGCAAGGTGGCAATTATGCTGCCGATGGTGATTAACGGCAGTGAAATCCGGCGTACCAGAAAATATCTGGAACAAGCGGCAGCGGAGCTGGAACGGGAAGGAAAAAATTATGCCCGGAATGTACCGCTGGGGATCATGGTCGAAACTCCGGCTGCGGCAGTGCTGGCACCGCAGTTGGCCAGGGAATGTGATTTCTTCAGCATCGGCACCAATGATCTTGTTCAATATACGCTGGCGGTGGACCGGGGCAATCAAAAAATAAGCGATCTTTATAACCATTTCCATCCGGCGGTACTGCAGCTAATCAGCAATGTAATTTCTTCCGCCCATCAGCACGGCATCCGGGTAGGCATGTGCGGTGAAATGGCCGGCGACCCGCTGGCTGCAGCTTTGCTCACGGCAATGGGGATCGATGAATTAAGTATGAGTTCAGCGGCGCTGCCGCGAGTACGGGAAAAAATCCGCAGCATTGATACCCGGCAGACAAACGAGTTTCTCCAGACAATACTGTCCCTTGATGACGGCGGCAAAATCCGGGAATATCTGGAAAAATTTTAAACCAGCCGGGTCCCCGCGTTTTCCTTATGTAACTAAGCAGTATAGACATGCTGAAATGCAACAATTGGATTCGCGGAAAATTCATTTATATTGTCCAGTATCTGTGCCAAATGCGCTTCTATGATGTTTGACGAAATGCCCGGTACTCCGTACACGACAAAAACGCATTTTTTTGTCGTCCCTGTTATTCTGGTTCTAAAATCCGGACCGCCCAAAATGCTGGAAATAATTCCTCCGCTGTCGGCAAGCAGCATATCACCTTTTTTTGTTGTTTGTTCTTTGCCGTTGATCCCCGTATATTTTTCCTTTCCGCCAGCAACACGAAGCAGCAACGGCAGTTTTAAAATATCGCCGTCATGCCCGGCTGTCAAAAGACCGCTTTTTAATTCGGCCATAAACATGGCTTCTACCAATGGGTTGATGCCGGAAATTTGTTTTCCTTTAAAAATCACCGATTCCAGCTGCGGCAAGACATGGTATGTTTTCCGGTAATGATGATAGTACTGGACATAGTGGGGCAGCGGTCCATAAGTCAGTAGCGCTTCTTTTGTTTTAATTTGAGCTTGCAGGAACTGCAGTAAATGTGTCTTCTTTTCCGTCAGCGTCTTATTCCCATAGGAATTGGTAATCTCATTGACAGCCATGATACCAATACTGGTTCCGGGGTATGTTGTTTTCCATGTCTCATCAATCGTCAGCATCCGATCACTCCCTGCTTTCATTTTGACAAATCAGATTCATCCGTCTTTACTACACTTTGACCAAGCTTGAACGCAGTTTCCAGCAAATCCTCTTTTTCGGAAACCTGTCCATGATTACGCAGTCCACCAGCTACAATTTTTCCTGCCAAGTTCATTTCTAAATACGACAAGCTCTTTTCAAAAAACTGCTCTACCGGCTCTGCGGTCTCCCTGTTCGCATCCTCAAAGGGAATCGCCAGCAACACTTTTTTCCCTTTGACCCGCCTCCGGTTGCAGTCACAATTGTAATAAACAAACCGGTCCATAAAACCTTTCATCAATGCCGTAGGCCCATACCAGTATACAGGAGTACCCAGCACCAATACGTCCGCCTGATTAATTTGCAAATACAAATGATTCATATCGTCATGTTTGCTGCACTCTTTCCCCTGCCAGCATACATGACACCCATCGCATTCTCTCACCGACAAACCGCTTAAAAAAACATAATGTACGGCTGCTCCCCCGGATGCGGCCCCTTCCAGAATTTTTGCAACCAATTGATGGGTATTACCCTTTTTACGGGGGCTTCCTACTATACCTAACACGTTTATCATCATTCACCTCAACCTCTTTCCCTTTTATCCCTCTTATATTAAAATATCACTGGGAATTGGTTTTGTTTAGTACCAATTCCCAGTGATATTTTCAGTACCAATTTAGCGAGGTGCAGCAAATGTATGGGATAACCATCGATCGAAACTCAGAACTGTCAGTCGCCAAACAACTTTACCGGCAAATCCGTAAAAAGATACTGACAGGGCAATTGCCGGCAGGCGCCCGTCTTCCCGCTACCAGAAATCTGGCTAATCAGCTCAATATAGCAAGAAATACTGTAGTAGAAGTGTATGACCAATTAAAATTAGAAGGATTTTTTATCAGCCACCAAGGCTCTTATACGACAGTTGCACCGAATGCTTGTCTGATGCAGCTGCCGCCCGGACCTCCGGCTGCCGCCCGGAATCAAAAGAAAACAACAGCGGATCTCATCGATTTTCGCTATGGAATTCCCGCTTTAGATCTATTTCCCCGAAAGGCCTGGCAAAAATCCGTTGCTCAAGTTATAACCGATATACCGGCTGCCTATTTCGGCTATCATCACCCTGCCGGCTGTTCTGAACTGCGCTCGGCCTTAACAAATTATTTGTTTGCGACAAGAGGGATCATCGCTTCGCCGGAACAAATCATGGTTACATCCGGTTCAACCCAGGCATTTTATCTAATCACCCGCTTATTATGTACCCATAACCGCAAAGTCATTATTGCCGACCCGGTCAATTACGATGTTCAGCGATACTTAACCATGCTGGGCTGTGACCTGGCTTCCGTTCCTATCGACGGGCAAGGCCTTCAGACCAGTCTTTTGCCATCACAAAAAGACTTTCCCCCGAGCTTTACCCTGGTAACCCCTTCACAGCAGTTTCCCACCGGCGGCATACTGTCTATCCAGCGTCGAATCGAGCTTATCAACTTTGCCAGAAATACAAATTCCTACCTGGTGGAAGACGACTACGAAAATGAGTTTACCTATGAAAAAAGTCCGGTTCCCGCCTTGCAGGAACTGGACCCGGAAAAAGTCATCTATGTCGGTTCCTTCAGCAAAGTGCTCATGCCTGCGCTAAGACTTGGCTACCTGATTCTGCCCCGAAACCTGCTGGATACGTTTTACCGCTCGAATTGGTCTGCCACCCAGCAGCCCTCTGCCATTGACCAATTATCCCTGGCGCTGTTCATCCATACCGGCCAATTGCAGCGGCATGTCGCCCAAATGAATAAAGTGTACCGCAAGCGGCGGAACAAGCTGGCACTTGCGTTGACACACCATTTCGCCGATTCTGCCGAGATACTGAGCTGTCCTTCAGGGCTGCACCTGACTACCAGATTTAAAAATGTAACATTTTCTTCTCCGGTATTGAAGGACATCCTGCACCATGGCGTCCTGATTTATCCCGTGGAACAACACATTATCCACAGAAAAGATAAAAAGTTCTCCGACCAAGCCATTCTTGGTTTTGGCAACGTAAACGAAACTGAAATAGCAGAAGGAATCCGGCGATTAAAAGCAGCGCTGCAGCAGTATTCCCCCAATAGCCTGGATACTCATCGCTTAACGCCATAGTTTAAAATTCCTGTTAAAAAAACACAAAAAAAGTAAGGAACCACAGCCCTGCGTGTCGAATGTTTAAAAGTGCTGCCGACAGCATGATAAATAATGGAAAATAATTTGTGTGCATTCGTATTGTGCAAGTAAGCAGCTGCTGACTTATCCTACCGGATAATTTCGCTGCCTAACCGGTTCTACTGGATCATATACCGAAAGTTAGACGAGAAAACGCTCGCCTTGTCTTACAAAGCCGAACTTAGGAGGGCTGTATTGAAAATGCCTGTGAAAAATAAAATCTTGCTCAATACGCTTCATATAATCGTTGATGGTCTATTTGACTGCGTTCCAATACTCCTTTCGTTTATGATCATTTCTTTTGCAGCCGGAGAAAAAGAAGTTGGCGTGATTATTTCTCTTTCAAACATGGTGATTACCATCGCCGGACTATCTACCATATTCTTTTCTCAGCATTTCGGCTTGTTCCGCACTATAAGCCTCATACTATTATTGTATGGCATTGGATTTTTTACGAATGCCTTTTCCCAAAATGTTTATCTTGCAGGATTTTGTTTTATCATCGGCAATGCGGGGTTTGGTTTGTTTCATAATGTTGCCTTTTCGTATCTTACAGCGAATTCTGCAAGACGATCGTTGGGAAAAGCAATGGGTGATTTCGCAGCTATCGGCGATATCGGGAGAATGCCGCTTGTTTCGCTTGCTGCTTTTATCGCCGCTCTTTCTCTGTTTGGGGTTCCCGGCTGGAGAATTGTCTGCTTAACGTATGGTCTGGGAGCTTTGTTATTTGCCGGATATATATTTCTTTCCACTTCTCACCAAAAAGAAACAATCAAGCAAGCAACTTTTACGGCAGCAGCCGAAAAAAAATATCTTCCTGCTTTTTCACTTTTACGCAACCGTCAATATGCGCTGCCAATGAGCGCAAGCATACTAGACGCCTTTGGCAGCAACCAGGTCTTTGTATTTCTTCCTTTCCTCCTCTTTGCAAAAGGTATTGACCCAAAAATTATTGCGTCGTTTGCACTTGCCTTTACCTTTGGCTGCTTTCTGGGAAAAACAGCGCTTGGAAGGTTGGTGGATACATTTGGCACTCGCAAGGTATTTGTAGTATCTGAAGTTATGATGGCGATACTCCTGGGAATTCTTCTGCTAGGGCAGCAGCTTTTTATTGTTATCGGAGCATCGTTTTTACTCGGTATTGTGACAAAAGGAACCGTCCCGGTTGTCCAGACAATTATCACAGAACCGGTCCAAAAACACGAATATGATGATATATTTGCGATTAATGGCTTTTCTCGCGGAATTGCCAATATGGTTTCTCCGCTTCTTTTTGGTTTTATCGCTTCGTCCGTTAGTATAAATTGGAGCTTCGGCATAATGGCAATTGCCGCTGCGGGAGCTGTCATCCCAGTACTCATGATGGATAAAAATATCCCCCAAGTAAAATACACATAGGAGAAATAATAGCAACTATGCTCCATTTTTCTGATGCCAAAATGAAACCGATCATCGTTTTAGCTTTACTTACGGCAGCCTGCTTGATTGGTGATTCCATGCTGTATGTTGTTCTGCCAACCCATTGGGAAGAGGCCGGGCTTAATTCTTTATGGGAAGTAGGGGTTCTATTATCCGCAAACCGCCTGGTCAGACTGCCGTTAAATCCACTTGTAGGCTGGTTATATAAAAAAATCAGCACCCGGCAGGGAGTATTCTTTGCCGTAATTTTAGCAGCCGCGACAACATTCTCCTACGGATTGGTAAAGGGCTTTTTACCCCTCTTGCTGATTCGGTGTCTCTGGGGTTTAGCCTGGACTTTCTTAAGACTGGGCTCCTACTTTGCGATTATTGATTGCTCCACTGACTCTAATCGGGGACATTGTATGGGAACTTTTAATGGATTATACCGGCTGGGAAGTTTGGCAGGCATGCTCGCCGGCGGATTTATCGCCGATTTCTACGGATTATCCGTTACATCGCTGCTCTTCGGCGCTATAACCCTATTATCGATTCCGGCAGCTTTGCTCTGGGTCCCAAACTCTAAAGGGAAAAATACCAGTACCGAGGAACAGCCTAGCAGCAAGTCCGTCCTGTGGAAGGATTCCACCATTCTTTGGGCCTTACTAACAGGCACGTTAGTCGCCATGATCTACCAGGGTGTATTCAACGCAACATTAAGCTATCTGGTACAAGTACATAACTCATCTACGATAAATATCTATGGTATTGCCGTTGGCGCGGCATCTCTCGCCGGTATTCTCCAAGCAATGCGCTGGGGTTGGGAACCTTGGCTAGCCCCCTGGGTCGGAAAAAAATCCGATGGTAAGTATGGCCGGCGAAGAGTCCTGATCATATCCTTACTGATGGCTGGTTTTCTTTTTGCGCTGATCCCGCTTTCGATTCCACTGCTGCCCTGGCTGCTGATTGTCATCGGCATCCAGCTTACAGCGACCGCATTAACCACAATTACCGATGCCATTGCTTCCGATGCGGCGTCACGTTCCTCAAAATATTTAGTTTTAACAGCGTATTCGGTTGCCATCGATTTTGGCGCAGCAATAGGACCATTTATCGGCTATTTATTGAATGGCTACGTGGAAGCATACGCAGCCTATTGGGGAACGGCAGTAATTTTACTATTACTGACAATCGCATGGCTTATACCAAATAAAACCACGACACTCCACATTCACCCGAAAGCGTAACCGCCGATTTATCTTGTATCTGCCGTTATTCCGGTTCTAAAATCCGGTCCGCCCAAACTGCCACGATAATTTTCTCTCTGTCCGAAAAAAACATATCCCCTGCTTTGTCTCTTGTTGAACTGTGCTGTCATACCCGGCCATAACTATCTTCAAAACGGACAATATCGTCCTCTTCCAAATAATCCCCATTTTGAATTTCAATAATTTCCAACGGAATTTTCCCCGGATTTTCTAAACGATGTTTGGTAGAAGGCGGAATATAGACACTTTCATTACGATGAACCATTTTTTCCGTTTGACCAACCGTGACCTTAGCTGTTCCGCCAATCACCACCCAATGCTCGCTGCGATGATAATGGAGCTG
This sequence comes from Veillonellales bacterium, assembly GCA_039680175.1. Taxonomy (NCBI): domain Bacteria; kingdom Bacillati; phylum Bacillota; class Negativicutes; order Veillonellales; species Veillonellales bacterium. The sequence continues at coordinate 15,735 of JBDKTO010000083.1, forward strand.
CAGACTCAGCTTCTGGCCGGGGCTCACCCTGATTTTTTTCATTTTGTAGCCCGAGCCTTCACCCATTACCTTATAGCTGCCCCAGGGCCGGTACACCGTCGTATTCTCCACGGCTTCCTTACGGCCCTGCCGCTTTAATTCCGTTACCAGATCTTTCACTTGCTGGGATTCGCCCCGGCGCGCCACAACAATAACATCATCCGTTTCAACAACCAGCAAATTTTCGAGTCCAATACCGGCAAGCAAACGGCTGCGCCCCATCATCAAGGTATTGGTGCAATGAAGCGGCAGACAGTCTCCTTTGACAGCATTGCCATGCTCATCTTTTTCCATCGCACCATAAATGGCATCCCATGAACCAATATCATTCCAATAGGCTTTAAAGGGGATAATCACCATTCTTTTTGATTTTTCCGCCACAGCATAATCAATAGAAATGCTCGGCATCTGCTGAAATTCAGCCTGCATCTCAGCAAAGGGGAGAGCCATAATCTGATAAATATCAGGCCGGTACTGTTTGAGTTCTTCACTCATACAGCCGATTGTAAAAGCGAACATGCCGGAATTCCAGTAATAACCGCCTGCTGCCAAATACTTTTCTGCTGTTGCCTGATCCGGCTTTTCCTTAAAGTCCGCCACGACAAAACCATCGCCATAAGCTTCCCCGGCATGAATATATCCATACCCGGATTCCGGGTTATCCGGTTGAATGCCTAGTGTCACGATCTTATCCTGTCCGGCCATTTTTTCCGCTGTTTTGACAGCAGCGGCGAAGTCTGGCTGCGAACGAACAAGATGGTCGGAAGGAGATACAAAGATGACTTCATTTTTATCAACTCCCAGCTTATCCAGACAATATCGCACTGCCAAGGCAATCGCCGGAGCCGTATTGCGCCCGACCGGCTCCAGCAGTATATGAGCAGCTCCCGCCCGGCAGGCAGCGAGCTCTGCCTGGACATGGTGCCGGTAAGCATCGTTGGTGACAATGAGAATATCGGACGGCCTTACGATGGATAAACAGCGAGTAACTGTCTGCGCTAATAAAGATTGCTCTCCATCAATTTGCAAGAATTGTTTCGGATAAGAACTGCGCGACAAAGGGAAAAGTCGAGTTCCCCCGCCGCCAGCTAAAATAACAATCTTCATCGTTATAATCTCCCTTGTATAAGAACAGAAACGCTCTATTCTCTACGGCTGTTTTAGTATCTCTTTGCTTGTTTCATGATCCCCCGGTCAGCGGACTTGTATTTTGCCAAAGCCAACGTAGCAATCCCGTAGCCAACGATGCTTTCCGCCCCTTGATTACGGTTGACGCCCTCAGGAGTAATGCCGTCGAAACAACCGCCGGTATCCGGATCAATCAGGCTTTCCCCTAAAGAATTGTCACCGGAATACCAGGCAAAACTTTTTTTGGCTAACTCCAGCATCCCTTGCTCGCCGGTAACGGCAAAAGCTGCTAAATGAGCTAATGTAGACATTGATGCTTCAACCGGCTGCTGATCATATAACGCCGGCTCTTTACCCCGTATCCACCAGCCGTTGCAGCCCACCGGCCGAAAAAAGCCATCACGAAACGATACCTTGTCAAAAAAAGCCATACTCTCCCGGGCAGCATGCAGCAACCGATCCTGTTTTGTCCTGCGGTAAGCTGTAAACATAGCCCACGGCAATACCGCATTATCATAGGTCAATTCGTCCTCAAACCATTGCCAGTCTGCTTCTTCGGTGTATTTTTCAAAAGCATCGGCTAACTGAGCGGCCAGGCCGTGAATCATGGTATCAGCCTCACTGCCCGCAACAAAACCAAGACCGATAATAGCATACGCCTGTCCTCTGATCCATTTGAGAAGCAGCGGAATGTTGGGCAAGGCACGACGAACCGCACTGGCACAACCAGCCTTAACTCCCGCCGGCATAGCCGGCGAGGCCAGCGTATACCCTAATGCCCACAGACAGCGCCCGAAACAGTCTTCCGAGCCTTCTGTCTCAGTAAACTGCCGGTTATAGGTCATAAAGTTCCGAAAACGCCCGGTTTCATTTTGCGCATGCAAAACAAAGGCCAAATATCGGTACACTAAAGCTAAAAATTTTTTCTTATGCTGTCTTTCATACAGCATTACCGCCATGATCAGGGCCCGGGCGTTATCATCCGCAGTGTAACCTTCAGACAAATCCGGAACACTAAACCGGGTATGCTGAAACATGCCGGTATCATCGGTCATGCGAAAAATATGGGAGTCATCGAACACAAGACCGGACTTCGCCTTTATCATAATCTTGCCTTCATTCCATTCCCCGTGTTCATCTCAAAGGGAAAAGACACATGTTTGTCCGGTAAATGCACCGGCAGCCGCAGATCTTTTTGCAACTGACTATTTCTATTACCAATCGTGCTGATGCACAATTCAGCGTAACGGCCGGCTACATTCTCCCACGTCATTTTCCGGCCGGCAGCCATAGTTTTCAGTTCCATTTCTTTTTTCCGGGAGGGATTGCCGAGTACAATTCGCATACAGGCTGCTAATGAATCAGCATCTCTGAATTGAGCCAGCAGCCCCCGGCCGCTGCCCAGCATTTCCTGGGCATACCGGTAAGGAGTCGATATAATTACCCGGCCATACCCCATCGCGTAAGCCAATGTCCCGCTGACTGCCTGTTCCCTAGACAAATAGGGAGTCAGATACATATCTGATAACTGGAGATAGGTAATTACTTCTTCTTTTGTCAGATATTTATCAATAAACAGAACATGTTCCCTGATCCCCAGATTCTCCGCCAAATCCATCAGACTCTGCCGATAACTTTCTCCCATCCTCTCCTTGACGGCGGGATGGGTTTTCCCCAGAATCAAATAAAGCACATTATGATAATCGGGTACCACCTTTGCCAGGGCCTTAATGCCATACTCCAGTCCTTTAGCCGGGCTGATAAGTCCAAAGCTGCTGATGATCTGCTTATTCTGCAAATCAGGATAGTACAGTTTCAATTGTTCCCGCGATGCCATTCGCATGCTGGGGACTCCATGAGGGATAAATGCAATTTTCTCTGTCGGAACATCGTAAGTTCCTGTCAATATGGGAATGGAGCTTTCTGCCATAGTCACCACTTTCGCACTCAGTTTACCTAAATCCCGCAGCACAGTTTTCTGTTTAGGCGATGGGCTTAACAGCACGGTATGAGTAGTAACGATAAAAGGAATCTTTAGCCCTTTCGCCAAATCAAGCACATATTCGCCACAGTCGCCGCCAAATATGCCGTATTCATGTTCAATAATCAGCAAGTCGGCATGGCGATTGGCCCAAAGAGCCGCCTTCAAGTAACTGGAACGCTCTTGCTGATTCACTATAAATTTCACCCGAGGATCAACATAGTCTTCTTTCTTAGCCACAGCAATAACGCTTGGTTGAACCAAAGATATTTTATTCATCGAATTAACCAAATCTTCAGTAAATGTAGCTAATCCACATTCCCTGGGCGGATAAGTGCTCAAAAAAGCAACTTTTTTAACTATATTGGTAGCCATCTTCTTTTGTCCCCCTCTTTTGACTATCTTTTCGCTTGCTGCCATCAAATCAAACACATGGAATCGTGCTAATAAAAATTATATGGCTGCGGTTCGGGACATTGATGGATGTATTCCAGTAAATCACTGATAGTGGTAGTAGCCAAAGCAATACAAGTATCGGCTCCGCCATAATACATTTTCACTACGCCTGTCGGCTCGTCCATTACCCAGCCGCAGGAGAAGACTACGTTATCTACATCGCCTTCCCGTTCATACCGGGCTACCGGACCAAAAACCCATTCATCACTGCGATGCAGTACTTTCAAGGGATTTTCCAGATCAAGCAGCGCCAATCCTAACCGGTAAATAGAACCGGAAGCAGTCTGGCGCACCCCGTGGTACAAGAGAAGCCACCCGTCCTCAGTTTCTAACGGCGGCGCAGAAAGGCCGATCTTGCCGCTATCCCACCATCCGCCGGAACGGGCATGCATCAGCACCTGCCGGTCACTCCATTGGATAAGATCATCGGAATAAGAAAGCCAAATATGCGAACCCGGTATATAATTAGCAACAACAGGTCGATGAATTAACACCCATTTACCATTGATACGATGCGGAAACAACGCAGCATCTTTGTCATCCTGTGATGTGATAGGTCCCAGCCGGTCAAATTTTTGAAAATCATCAGTTAACGCTATGGCTACAAGCGGTCCCCCCTGAGAATAGGCGGTATAGGTAACAGCCCATTTACCCAATTCTTCCAGCCGGGAAATCCGGGGATCTTCAATTCCCCACCATTCTTCGGGATGATTATCAATATCTTGTTCCAGCGTCGGCGCACCGTCGATCCGCCAATGATCAACCCCATTATCGCTAACCGCTTTGGTAAGATGAGAAAATCCCCGGCGATCCTCCACCCTTGCCAGCAGAAGAACTTTCCCCTGAAACAGCGTTGCAGCCGGATTAAATACGGTATGCGCCGGATAAGGCCAATTTTTCGCTGTTAAAATCGGATTATCGGGATGTCTGACAAAAAGCTCTTTATAGGTATTGTCATTGCTTTTCAATCTGGTCATAAATTTTTCTTTGGTCACAAAAAAACCCCCTCCGTGATATTCGCCTTTAGCGGCAAGTGTAATGATGCGTCAATTAAGTGTTAACGAGTCCTATCGCTCACACTTAATCTTTAGTATCCCAAGGTGGTTAAAACGCGATATATTGTTAGCACTCACCGTCATTGAGTGCTAACAGCTATTAGCTAAATTATACAACGAACCTTCCCTTTTGTAAAGTTTTCCCTTCCCCTTTCGGTATTTAGGTAAGAATAGAATGAAGCGGCTGCCGCTTGGAATACAGCCGGTACTGCCTAGGCGGCAAAAAAGTTAATGCCGTCTCATTCGCTATCTATAAATAATTCGCTTGAATATAATGTTACATAGGTGTAATATTATATTAATAAAATATATGAAAAGGATCACTTATGAAACTTGCTAATGTTGAATTTATGCTTTTGCAAATTATCTGTGAACACCAGGATGTTTCCGGTTATGAAATCAGCCAATTGGTAAAAAAACGTGACTACAGAGAATGGGCCGATATTGGGACTACATCAATTTATGTTGGTCTTAATAAATTAAGCAAAAAACAGCTTGTAACTTCTTATGCCGACACAAAAAAGCAAGGGAAAGGGCCAATACCCAGAAAATTCAAAATAACTGATAACGGTAAAAAAATATTAAAGCAGGAAGCAATATTGGCACTATCCTCTGCAAGAGAAAGAGAGTACAGATTCGATTTAGCCCTTACAGTCATTCCCCTTTTGCCTACAGAAGAAGTTATAACAGCACTTAGGAAAAGGAAAACCTTTCTTGCGGAAGTTACTGAAAACAGCATTAAGCGGTTTGAATCTTACAAAAAAAAAGAGCTCCTCTTTTACGACGAAAAGGGACTCCCTTTTTATATGAAAACATTATTTAGCCATCTCACGCTAATGATTAAATATGAAATTGATTTTATCGATATTTTAATAGAAAATTTATTAGAGAAAAATGATTTCACCGAGAACTGATATGAACGCAAACATTTTTTCTCCAATATGATAGGAGATAATTTTTTGATAAGACTGCTAATAAAATTTTCACTGGTCGGACTAGCCGGTGTTGGCATTAATATGGCGGTATATATATGTCTGACTGCCTTAAAGACTAATTATCTGATTGCGGCAGGATGTTCTTTCATCGTAGCCGTTACCAGTAATTTTGCCGGACATGTTCTTTGGACATTTAAAAATCAGGCTGCAGGTAAAAATATCCCTAAAAAATATTTGATTTTTTGCCTAATCAGCGCAATAACCTTAGGAATGAATCTCTTTTTCCTGCAATTTTTAGTAGAATACATTAAGCTGAATATAATTCTGGCTCAATTGATGTCCATTGGTGTGGTTAGCGGGTTAAACTTTATCTTAAACTATCTGATCACTTTTGGGGAGTCCCATGATAAGCACAAAAAGGGAGGTTCCGGTATCCTATGGAGCTAGTTATAATGCCAACTTACAATGAGCGCAATAACTTAGAAGAACTTCTGGCAATCATATATAAAGAAATTGCCGATATCCATGTTCTTATCGTTGATGATCATTCTCCTGACGGCACAGAAAATCTGATTAATAGACTCATCCAAAAGCAATATCCGGATCGATTATTTTTGCTTGAACGCAGCGGAAAATTAGGGCTTGGTACAGCTTATATTGCCGGTTTTAAATGGGCATTAAAACGGGATTATCAATACATATTTGAAATGGATGCGGATTTTTCCCACAATCCCAAATATTTAAAACAATTTATCGCGACCGCAGAAAACTGTGATTTAGTCCTTGGCAGCAGATATGTCACTGGCGGCGGCATTGTAAATTGGAATTTTATCCGCCGGGTGCTCAGCTATGGCGGCAGCTTGTATTCTCGAGCTATATTGAAACTGCCATTTAAAGATTTAACCGGCGGTTTTAAATGTTTTCACCGTGAAGTATTAGAGCAAATCAATTTGGATGATATTAAATCGAATGGCTACTCCTTCCAGATTGAGATGACATACCGTACTTTTCTCAAAGGATTTAGAATCAAAGAAATGCCGATTGTTTTTGAAGAAAGAGCGGAAGGAAAATCAAAAATGTCCCGTAAAATTTTCATGGAAGCAGTTCTGATGATATGGAAATTACGAGCTGGAAAAAGCCGCTTTAAGAACGAGAAATGCATGGAAGGACTAATACGAAAGGACTATGTATAAAAAATACGTCATTCTGGGTTGTATCATTTCCATTAATTTGCTCTATAACTTTTTTTTACCGCTTCATCCTGATGAGGCCTATTACTGGGTTTGGTCAAAAAATCTGCAGTTGTCCTATTATGACCATCCCCCCATGGTGGCTTATCTAATTAAACTGTTCACCTTGTTCAGCGACAGCGAGTGGACAATTCGTTTGGTCTCTGTCACAGCCGTTTCTTCTACTTCCTGGAGCATTTATTTGCTTGCGCGCAAAATGTTTTCCGGGAAGGTAGCTGAGCTCAGTTTGATTTTGTTTCTATTTATTCCACTTGTACAGATTAATTACCAAGTAGTGACTCCCGATGCGCCCCTCCTGTTTTTTTGGGCGCTAACTTTATATTTCGCGTACGGGGCGATATTTGAATCCAAAAAAAATTTTTTTTACTGGTCCGGCGCAGCAATCGGCCTGATGCTTCTGTCTAAATATACCGGGATACTGCTGGTTGCCGGACTTTTTATTTTTTTACTGACGACCCGTTATCGCCCGCTATTATGGCACAAATCGGTTTATACGACCGTTAGTCTGGCTCTTTTCGTGTTTTTACCTGTTTTATTGTGGAATGGGTTACATGACTGGGCTTCTTTTTATTATCAGCTTGAACACGGAATAGGGCACAAGCAAATGATCAGTTGGCTGACATTAGCCGAGTTTTGGGAAAGCCAGGCAGGGATTGCCAACCCAATTTTTTTTACAGCCCTGCTCTATTACGTTTGCAAATGTGTCCGAAAAAATGTTACTGATGCGAAACTGGCCTTTTTATTGTGGCCGTTTCTGTTCGTGCTTCTATTTTTCAGCTTTACAGCTATGACTAAGAAAGTTGAGGCTAACTGGCCATTGCCTGCCTATATAACAGGCACTATTTTATTGGCTTATTGGCTGGATGTTTATCGCAATAAATGGGTTCCTGCCACCGGCATAATTTTGACGGTCATTCTGTTAGTACTCGTCCGGTTCCCTGAAGAAGTCCCGCTATTGCCTGACCGGATTAATTTGAAGACTCCTTATTACGGTTATAAGGAGCTTTTCCAGTCAGGCAGTGCCTATCTACCCTCGACCGACCTTGTCATTTTGTCTGATTCCTACCAGAATGCTTCCATGGCCTGGTACTATCTTAAGGGGCGACCGGAAGTCTATATTCTGACAAGTTCCCTGCCCTCAAACTATGATTACTGGAATGAGAAACTGATAGGCAGGACCATTTCTGAAGCCCTGTATTTTGGCGGTCCGGAGAAACTGCCGGAACTTCAACAAAAGTTTGAACGAGTAGAAGAACTTGATATTTTAACCTTTAACAATCGTTATATGAGGCGTACGTTATATGTATTTAAATGTTACCATTTGCGAGTCTTTTAACCCCTAGCGAACAGCCAGTTCCCCCTACATTCTCTTCTCCTGGGCTAGAAATATCTGATACGTTTCGTCATCAAAATTGCACATAACAATTTGTTCCAATCCTATATCCGGCTGCTGTAAAAATTCGAAGGCGGTTTCCATTAATATTTTCGCACATTCTTGTTTGGGAAAGCCGAAGACACCGCTGGATACGGCAGGCAGGGAAAGCGACCGCAAATTGTACAACTCAGCCAGCTGCAGACTGCTGAAAATTGCTTTTTTCAGTTTCTCCGGCTCTCCTCCCTCCCCCCATTGGGGGCCGACGGTATGAATAACAAATTTGCTCGGCAGCAGTCCCGCATCGGTAATCACCGCTTTCCCAACCGGCAGGCAGCCGATTTTTCTGATAATTTCATTGCTTTGCCGCTGAATGACGGCACCGCCTTTGATCGCTATGGCCCGGGCGGCGCCTCCCCCATGGATCAGAGTGCTGTTGGCCGGATTTACGATGGCATCCGATGTTTCCGCCGTAATATCGCCCTGCTTCACAATCAGCGTTTTATTGCCAACTTGAATCATCGCTTTCGTCCTCCCGCTTACTTGTAATCACTCCCAGGCATTCGCAATGGCGGCAAACTCCGCTAGAGACAGCGTTTCTCCCCGTCGGGAACCGTCAATTTCTGCCGCTGCCAGGGCATTATGTATTGTTTCCGTTCCTGCGCCGGTGGTTTTCAACGCATTGGACAATGTCTTGCGGCGTTGGGCAAAGGCTCCCTTCACCACCCGGAAAAACACTTTTTCATCACGGACATCCACTGCCGGCTGCTGCCTCACCCGGCAGCGGATGACTGCCGATTCGACTGCCGGCGAGGGAACAAACGACCGGGGCGGAACTATAAACATGATTTCCGGTTCGGTAAAATACTGTACGGCAACGGATAAAGCGCCATAATTCTTGCCTCCCGGGCTGGCTGTCATCCGCTCCGCCACTTCCTTTTGAATCATAGTCACCAGCAGACTGATCGGCAGCCGGGCTTCCAGCAGCCCGAGAATAATCGGCGTGGTGATATAATACGGCAGATTAGCAACAACTTTGTAGTGTTCTGCCATCATTTCCCGGGAAATGTCGATTTTAAGAATATCGCCATGGACGACCCGGATATTTTCATAACCACCCAGCGTCTGGGAGAGCACCTCAATCAGCCTTCGGTCAATTTCCACCGCCACCACATGGCTGCCTGTTTCAGCCAGTCCCTGGGTAAGCGTGCCAATCCCCGGCCCGATTTCCAATACAGCATCGTCAGCCTGCAATTCAGCCGCAGCAACAATACCGTCTACGACAGATTCATCAATTAAAAAATTCTGTCCCAGTTTCTTGCTCATATGAATACCAAAAGTTTTGAGAATATGTAAGGTAACTTCTTTTTTAGCAATGGTGGGCTGGATCATGTTCTGCCTCCGATACCTGTCCCAATTTAGCAATAGCCCGGTTGAATTCTTCGCGGGTAACTCCGTAATGATTTAATCGGTGCAAAAAACTTTTCCCGTTGGCATAACCAATACCAAGGCTGGCGCCAGCCGCAGCTCTGCGGCTGGCGGCAGAGGCAACACCGCTTAACCCTGCCCCTGTCATATCCGCTCGGGTAAATTCAGCGGCTGGCTGCCATTCCAGATAACGAACCTTCGCCAAAGCTTGGCGGATGGCTTCCGGCGCAGCCTGCTCGACTCCGACATCATCATTGGCGGTGGCAGATTCCCGGGAAACAAAAGCATGTTTGGCCGCGGGAAACCGCTGGCTCAAAAAGCCCCGGATCCGCTCACCGGCGCTATCCGGGTCGGTTAAAATAATCAGCCCCCGTTTGTCGTAAGCCTGTTCAATTCTTTGCAGACAGTAAGGCGACAAGCCGAATCCGCCGGTGGCGATACATTCGGCGTCCACCGCCCGGCGAACGGCCTGTACATCCTGTTTTCCTTCCACCACAATTACTTCTTTAATCACACCTGCCGCTCCCCTCTTCCTGCCAGTATTATACCATGAGCGGGCAAAAGAATAACAGGGTGTACACCCTGTTATTCTTTCCCGTTATTCGAGAACATACACTTTTACCATCCGCCTGCCAAACCGCCAGGCATCATACGGGCTTTCCATACACAAGTCAATACGGCTGCCGACAATGGCTCCCCCGGTATCAGCCGCCAGCGCTAATCCATAACCGGGTACATACAGCCGGGCGCCTAAAGGAATCACATCCGGATCGACAGCCACGATACCCTGTCGTGCCGGTATTCCGGTAGCCGTGAGTCCTTCCGACGACCCGTCTGTGGGCAGATAAGCGGTAGCTTCCATGACTTCGGTGCGTTTAAACCGCATAGCACCGCGAGAGGTTTCCACAGTATCCCGCGTCCCGACACGAATAATTTTTGGTTTCGGAGCGGTAGTTATGGTTTCGGCAAGAACCTCTTCCCCCGTGACGCTGCCATCAGCAAAATGCTGCCTGATCTTAACTGTCTTGCTGCCATTTTGGCCTTCCTCCGCTACTTCCTCAATGCCTTTTTCTAAAGTAGCATCCGGTTGGTGCACAACCGGGAAAGGTTCGACCTGTTCGCGTTCAATCACTTTTTCCGAAATGACAATAGCCTGGATTATCATCCCGGACTGAATCCGGGTATTCTCGCCAGGCACAAGTTTAACATTTTCCTTACGTATTCCCAAACTGGCGGCTAATTCACCGACGGTTGGTTTTCCGGTAACCAGGATCTTGTCTTCCCCCTGATAAGCCAAAGTTACCGGTACGGCACGAAATACCTCAATAACCGTACCGTCAGTCAGTTTAGGAGTAGACAGGCGGTACTCATCCTGCGGAGCTAAGGTCACCCCAGCTTGCGCCAACACAGCATCGGGCTTGCCGCTAAGCGTGCTGATTGCTAAATCGGATCCATCAACTACAATATGTACTGTTTTGTGTGCCCACACAAAACCAGTGGCCAAAAGCGAGATGATGATCAACGCGATGATCAGCAGCGTCATACGCCCTGATCGCACCTTTACGGGTTGAAATAACGTCATGTAATTCCCCCTTTCAAAGGATTGTAATATTGTACCACTAAGTCAACGCTTTGTCAAGAAATACATGATTCAATTTCTGCTGAAAGTTTGCCCAGTCCTGGTCATTTTATACAAAAAAATAAAACGCGAACAATACAAGATATTCGCGCTTTACTTATTTTAGTACACGTAAAAACTATTTATTTGATGCTGAACAACCGCCGGACATTCCCGGTAGTCGCTTCAGCCAAGCCGGACAGCTCCATGTGGCGCAGTCTGGCCACTTCTTCGGCAACCAGCCGAACATAGGCCGGTTCATTACGACGTCCCCGGTAGGGACGAGGCGTCAGATAGGGACAATCGGTTTCCAGCAGCAATCGCTCCAGGGGCACAGCAGTGACGACTGCCGGCAGTTTGGCGGCATTTTTAAAAGTAAGGGAACCCCCTACCGCCAAATAGAATCCCAAATCCAAGACAATCCGAGCCATTTCCCAGCTGCCGGAAAAGCAGTGAAAAACGCCCTGCAACCCCTTGCCTTCTTTTTTAAGAATCTCCAGAATATCACCGTGGGCATCCCGGTCGTGAATGATAACCGGCATCCCCGTCTGCCGGGCCACATCCAGCTGACGAATCATTACCCGCTGCTGTACCTCCCGGGGAGACAAATCATAGTAGTAATCCAAGCCGATTTCGCCAATCGCCACTACTTTTGGCTGCTTCGTCCAAGCTGCCAGCCGCTCGTAATCCCCCTCTTCCACTGCCTCCGCCTCATGGGGATGAACGCCAACCGCGGCATAGATAGCGTCATGCTGCTCTGCCAGGAAAATGGCCCGGGCGGAGGAAGCCATACTGTCGCCGGGGTTGATCATCCAGGATACGCCATTTTTTTTGGCCCGGGCAATGACTTCTTCTCGGTCGTCGTTAAACTTCTCATCATCCAGATGAACATGGGAATCAAACAGCATGGCTACTTCACCTTGCTGCCCGCCGGCATATCGGGTACAGCTACCACTTTCAGCTTGTCCTCCCAGGAAGCGGCCAGTACCATGCCCCGGGATACAATACCGCGTATTTTAGCCGGCTTCAGATTGACGACCATGACCACTGTCTGCCCGACTAATTCTTCCGGTGCATATTGCTTGGCAATACCGGACACGATGGTGCGCTGCTCTGTACCTAAATCAACGGTCAGCTGCAGCAGTTTGTCCGCTCCTTTTACTTTTTCCGCTGCCAGTACCTTAACTACCCGTAAATCCATTTTGGCAAATTCATCAATTGTAATTTCCGGCGTTGGTGCAGCTTCAGCCGGAGCAGCCGGTTTAGACTCGACTTTCGCTTCAGCCGGGTTCGCCTCAATCCGGGGAAATATAGGCTCCGGTTTAGCCACCTTCGTTCCGGCAGACAAACGGCCCCAAGCCTGAGCATCCGCCAGACTGACCTGCGTAAAATCGGTTTTAATTCCCAACTGGGCCCAAATTCTTGGCGATGTGCCGGGCATAAAGGGTGAAATCAGAATCGCCACAATCCGCAGCGTCTCGGCTAAGTTGTATAGGACGGTGTTTAAGCGATCTTTCTTTGCCGGATCTTTCGCCAACGCCCAGGGAGATGTTTCGTCAATATATTTATTGGTTCGGCCGATTAATGCCCATACCTGTTTTATGGCATCATTAATATCCATAGCGTCCATAAATTTTTCGTAGCCGGCAGCCGTATCCCGGGCCAGTTTAATCAGCTCCTGATCCAGAGGAACACTGGCGCCGGGAGCCTCAATGATTCCGTGATTGAAGCGGCCAATCATATTCAGCGTCCGGTGCAGCAAGTTGCCCAGGTCATTGGCCAGATCGGCGTTAATTCGGTTAATCAAGGCATCCCGGGAAAAGTTTCCGTCCATTCCCAGGGTAATTTCCCGCAGCAGATAATAGCGAATGGCATCGGCGCCAAATTCATCAATCAACCCAATGGGATCAATCACGTTGCCTTTGGACTTTGACATCTTATCTCCTTCGACGATCAGCCAGCCATGACCATATACTTTTTTCGGCAGTTCCACCCCTAACGCCATGAGAATAATCGGCCAGATAATGGAATGAAACCGGACGATTTCTTTTCCTACCAGATGGAGATCCGCCGGCCAGTATTTGGCAAATTTGTCCCGGTCATGAAGATACCCGGCTGCTGTAATGTAGTTGACCAAAGCGTCAAACCAGACATACACCACATGCTTAGTATCAAATGGAACCGGAATTCCCCAGTCAAAGGTTGTCCGGGATACGCACAGATCCTCCAGTCCGCCTTTAATAAAATTAATCATTTCGTTGCGCCGGGAAACCGGCTGAATGAAATCCGGATTTTCTTCAATGAACTTCAACAGCCGATCCTGATATTTGGACATGCGGAAGAAGTAACTTTCCTCCTGCAGCATTTCTACCGGTCGGTGGCAGTCCGGGCACTTGCCGTCTTCCAGCTGGCGCTCCAGCCAGAAAGTCTCGCAGGGAGTGCAGTACCAGCCTTCATAAGCAGCTTTATAAATATCGCCCTGGTCGTAAATTTTTTGAAAAATGGCCTGCACCACTTCCCGATGCCGGGTTTCTGTCGTTCGAATAAAATCATCATGGGAAATATTCAATTTACGCCATAGGTTTTGGAATGAAGCGACAATCCTATCCACATATTGCAGCGGCGTAATCCCATTTTCCTGCGCTTTACGTTGGATCTTCTGTCCGTGTTCATCCGAACCGGTCAGAAAAAAAACGTCAAACCCGGCCAACCGTTTATAACGGGCTATCGAGTCCGCAATTGTCGTGCAATAGGCATGCCCGATATGTAGTTTGTCGCTGGGGTAATAAATTGGGGTAGTAATATAAAAGGGCTTTTTCTCCATGCTGAAATCCTGCCTTTCAAAAATTATATATTTTAACTACTGCCATTTAGCATCTGCCGGATACTACATTTCAGTTATAAACCAAGTGACAATAATAAAGTGTTTGCAGCTATTTGCCAAGAAATTTGTATCATCGACACAATTCGTGTTTTTACGACATACACATTTGTTCTTGCATACAATATGATCCCTATTTTGGGAAAAACGTCGTCTTATGGGAAAATAAGGTTGACAAGCTTTGTAATATTTGGTATTATCTAGTTGTAGACATTTTGTCGAATTTTGTTGTTGAAGAGAGGAGAAAATAAAACATGAAATCAACTGGTATTGTACGTAAGGTGGACGAGCTGGGCAGGGTGGTTATTCCTATCGAATTGCGCCGGACTTTAGACATTGAGGAAAAAGATGCTTTGGAGATCTATGTCGACAGTGACCGTATTATTCTGCGAAAATACGAACCGGCTTGTTCCTGCGTGTTCTGCGGCAACGCTGATGAAGTAACCAATTTCAAAGGGAAAAATGTTTGCAAAAGCTGCATGGAAGCTATGATGCAGGCAGCAGCTGTCTAAAAAGTATCATCCGGGAGGAGAGGCGCACGCCTCTCCTTTTCTTTATTTGGCGGCCGGAGGGTTGTTGGTTTTTGACTCATTCATAACCAAAAGCCCATTGCCAATAGCCAAGATTATCTACTGGCCCTGTTCCAGCAGGAGAACGGCTTGATATACCTCCCGTTTGGGAATGCCTCTTGCCAGTGCTACCGCGCGGATCGCCGCCTTCTTATCTTGTCCGGCAGCGGCCAAAGCCATTACCGCCTGCCCCGGCGAAATTTCAGCCGCCGACTGTGATGGCAGTTCACCTGACAGTGCTGACGGACACCCGGCAATCACTAAAGTGAATTCTCCTCTGGGACTGGCAGCGGCAAAATGCTCCTGCAGACTTTCCAGCGTGCCGCGAAGAAATTCCTCGAATTTCTTGGTCAGTTCACGGGCAGCTACTGCCGGGCGATTGCCAAAAGCCTGCCTTAGCTCTGTCAGCGTAGATTTCAACCGGTGAGGCGCTTCATACAAAATCATCGTGCAGGGATAACCGGCTAACTTCGCCAGCAGTTCCCGCCGTTTCTTTGTTGTTCTCGGTAAAAAGCCAATAAACGTAAACAAGGTAGTATCCAGCCCGGAACAAACCAGTGCCGACAGCGCCGCATTGGCCCCTGGCAGGGGAGTCACGGTAATCCCAGCTGCAATGGCCAGGTCAACCAGATCGCTGCCCGGATCGGAAATCCCCGGCAGTCCGGCATCACTGACTACTGCCACATCTTCTCCCCGCAGCAGCCTTCCGATGAGTTCCGGTCCCCGCCCGGCCTTATTATGCTCGTGATAGCTGACGAGGGGAGTGTGAATAGCGAAATGGTTTAATAAATTACGGGTACGCCGGGTATCCTCGGCAGCAATCACCGCTGACTGCTGCAATATCCGCACCGCCCGGTAGGTCATATCCTCCAGATTACCAATCGGTGTGGCGCATAAAAATAAAGTACCGGGTTTATCACTCAAAGACTCACTTCCTTAAAGGGGGCGGTTGGCTTTTGGCTGTGGGCTGTTAGCTTTTGGTTCTTGGCCCATAGCCCTTCGCCCACAGTTCATCGCCAACCGCCGTCACTTATAATATTCCAGGATTTCATCACTGTAGCTACCGTCATTTTTATAGATCACCAGGGGCGGCAGCACATCCAGTCCCGGCCTGGCACCCCGCACGCCTTCCACCAGCAATATATTGGGCTTCCGTTGAACTGCCGGATACACCAGCTGCAGCCGTTTCGGTTCAATACCGGAATCACTCATCACCTTTAGAACCTCCGCCAGGCGCTCCGGCAAATGAACCATGGCAACCCGGCCGCGAAACTTAACTAAATAGCGGGCCGCCGCCACAACATCCTGTAGATTGGCAGTCACCTCATGACGAGCCATGGCAACACTGTCCCGGGGATTTAAAAAGCCGCCGCCCACCGGACGATAGGGAGGATTGGCCACGACCAAACCGGTTTCTCCTGCCGGAAGCAGACCCTTCATTTGGCGAAAATCTCCCTGCCGGATTTGAATTTGACCGTCAAGGCCATTTAACCGGACACTTCTGGCTGCCATATCCGCCATTTTCTCATTCAGCTCAACCCCGGTAATTCGGCCCGCACCCCGGGTAGTCAGCAGCAAGGGAATGACCCCGGTGCCTGTCCCCAGATCAACGACTGTTGTCCCCAGCTTCAGAGTGGTAAAGTGAGCCAAAAGTACTGCATCCAAAGAAAAACAAAATTCAGCCTCATGCTGAATAATCTTTAAATCGTTAATCAGCAAATCATCCAGGCGTTCTCCCGGATTCAACGGGACTTCATTCATGATCTTCTTTTTCCACCACATCTCCCCAGGAAATCACGACAGTTTTTCCTTGTTCCAGCTGTACAACCGCCGTCTTTTTATTATTATTAAGGGAAACTACTTTCCCTTCGCCGTCGATGGTCACTACTTTCCGGCCAACTGCCGGCGGCGTAATCTTTTTGCAGCAGCCGCCGTAGCAATCGCTTTCATATTTCAGGCAGCACATCAAACGGCCGCAAATGCCGGAAATTTTCGTTGGATTCAACGATAAGTTCTGCTCCTTCGCCATGCGGATGGACACCGGTTCAAAATCGCCTAAAAAGGTAGCGCAGCACAAAGGACGGCCGCAGCAGCCGATCCCCCCCATCATCTTCGCCTCATCCCGCACACCGATCTGCCGCAGTTCAATGCGGGTACGGAATACAGCCGCCAGATCTTTTACCAATTCCCGGAAATCGATCCGTCCTTCGGCCGTAAAATAGAAAACAATTTTATTCACATCAAAAGTATATTCCACATCCACCAAGTTCATCGGTAAACCATGGGACTTAATCTTTTGCTCACAAATTTCAAAGGCTTCTTTTTCTTTGGCCTCATTTTCGCTAATTTTTTGTTCGTCCTGGGGGGTAGCCTTCCGCTGTACAGTCTTAAGAGGCGCTACAATGCTGCTTTCCGGCACTTCCCGCGGGTCGATAACCACTTCGCCATGCTCCAGTCCTCTGGCCGTTTCCACAATAACAAAATTCCCGGCGGCCAATTTTAGCAGCCCCGGGCTGAAATAATATATTTTACCGGCTTTCTTAAAACGCACCCCAACTACTGTTTGCACGTTAATCCTCCCTTATTACATCACGCAGCCGAATCAGCAGCGCCTCGCTGGTCAGCCGAACATTGGCATTGCCGTTTATCGCCCGTCTGGCTGCTTCCACTGCGGAAAAAGCTGTCGTCAGCCTAGTTTCACTCCAGTTGCAAGTCTGTTCCTTTAAAGCCCCGGCGATATCCACATTCAATAGTAGCCGGTCGTCCTGTCCGGCTGCGATCAGCAGCAAATCCCGCAAAACAAACTCCATATACTGCAGTAGCAGCAACATTGCCTGACGTTCCATTTTTTCCAGCCCGCCCATATGATCCCATAATGCTTCCATGCTCATTGCCGGCAGCCCGGCGATCAGCCCGGCCGCCTGATCACGGAACAACAGCCCTTCCGGTTCCACGATCTCCAGAGCGGCCCCCATGCGTCCGCCGCTCAGGCGGGCGGCTGTCCCGGCCCTTTCCGCCGGCACTCCCTGCCGGCATAGGGCTTGGGCCAGCAAGTCCCCGGGCAGCGGTCCGAACCGCAAACCACGGCAGCGAGAAATAATCGTTTCCAAAAGCTGCTGTTGATGACTTGAAACCAAAATAAAGATGAGTTGTCCCGGTGGCTCCTCCAGTGTTTTCAGCAGGCTGTTGGCGGCCTGAGGCGTCATTCGCTCCGCATCTTCGATAATCCCCACCCGGCAGCCGGACCGATACGCCGTCAAAGCCGTCTCCCGCTGCAAATCGCGAATTTGGTCAATTTTTATAGCAGCACCGTCCGGCCGAACAACCAGCAGATCGGGATGGTTGAATCCCTTCACCTGCCGACAGGACAGACAGCTGCCGCAAGGTCTCTCGCCTTTGCTGTTCTCGCACAACAGGCCGGCGGCCAAAACAGTTGCCGTCAGCATTTTGCCTACTCCTTCCGGCCCTGTAAACAGCAACGCGTGAGGGACACGCCCCTGATGAAGCATAAGCTTTAATTGGCTGATATTCTCCCTATGTCCGATAATCTCATTCCATAACATAAATTATCCTCACATATATATATCCACCAGCATACCGCGAATAGCATCCTGACGGGCCATAATCTCCAACTGCCGCTCCTGACCGTTACGAACATCTTCCGTCAAGCCGGCCAGCTGATCATCAATCTGGCGGATAGTAGTATACAGCTTCTGCCGGCCCTGACGATCCCAGCCGCTCTGGGATTGAACCGTGTACATCCGGCCGACCGCTTCGCCGACAAATTTACGAACCATTTCCCGGTAAGTCTTCAGTTCGGCATAGGTGGGAACCTGACCGAGTTTCACGCCCTGCTTGCTGATTTCATCCAGCAGGGCTTTCATCCGGCCTTTATACTGTCCATCCTGTGTTTGCAGCAAATCAGCAGCAAAACGGTTCATGATCTGTCCCGGCTTGCCGGCTAGTTCGTGTTCCGCCCGCAACGGCGCATTGGCAGCCCCTACATTATTAATCTTCACACAGGCTCCTGCCTTTCAAACTTTTATTCACGTCACAACTATAGATATTGATAATTATAATTCTTTTATCTCAAATAATCAAATAACCGCTATATCACCGGCTGCCGGTTCTAGCTATGGAGTACTTTCTGCACTGCCGCAAGGATTTCCTGATGAATCTGCTCCATACTTTTAATCTTGCTGTCGGTCACGCAGGAAATCGTTATCCAGTCATACCAAGCGGCAATCAGACGGGAGTTATCATAACAATCCGCCAGATACTGCTGATTGCGTTCATGAATATCCTGTTTTGCGGCACCGTATTTATTTTCCCGGTTGCGAAGCAGCCGGCTGCTGTATTCCGGCGGCATGTCGAGAAAAATTACGCAGTCAGGAACAGGAATGCAACACTTACCAAACTCAAAATCCAACAGCCAGTCCAAAAACCGGTGCTTTTCCGGTTCATTAGCAATTTTAACCGCCTGATGAATCATGTTGGATGCGGTATAGCGATCAGCAAGCACGATGCCGCCGGAATGGTAAAAATCATGCCAGTCTTTTTTATAGGAGGCGTAGCGATCCACCGCATAAAAAGCGGAGGCGGCATAGGGGTTTACATCTCCCGGATTGGCGCCGAATTCTCCGTTTAAATACATTTTAATTAAGGCCGACGAATCACTGTCATAGTTGGGAAATTCTACCTTACGCACCGGGTATCCTTCTCCCCGCAGCGCTTCAAACAATTTACCGGTTTGGGTTTGTTTGCCGCACCCGTCGCCACCTTCAATTACAATCAGCTTTCCTCGCATGTTTCCTCCCTTAATCCACTACCTTAATTGTTTTTAAAGTATAATCTTCCGGGCCGGAAATATGCAGACCCGCTTCCTGAAGACGATGGCAGTAATCAATGACATCCCGGGAAATCCGTTCTCCCGGGCAAAGCAGCGGAATACCGGGCGGATAAAAAGTTACGATTTCCGCACATACCAAGCCGACCGAATCTTCAAACGAAACGGTACAAGTATTGCCAAACAGCGCCTTCCGGGGAGAAATAACGCCTTCCGGCGAATCGGGATACTTGATATTGGCGAAAACATCCTCCACTGCCGAAAAATCACACTCGCCGCAGTGCTTGACAGCCATGTCCCGTAAGGCATCCACCAAAATATGGGCTTCCTTATCGCTGTCGCCTAAAGTAATCAAAAACAACAAATTGTACATGTCGGAAAGTTCAGCCTGGACATGGTACTGCTGCCGCAGAATCCGTTCCGCTTCCGCTCCCTGAAGCCCCAGTCCTTTTACCGTAACCGTAACTTTGGTCGGATCAATGCTGTAGACACCGGGAGTGCCCAGCTTTTCCTCCCCGAAGCAGTACAAACCCGGGATCTTGTTGATTTCCTGGCGGACCCACTGGGACAGTTGAATCGCCCGGTCAATTAATTCCCGCCCCTGGGTGCCCATCTGCATCCGGGCCACATCTAAAGACGCCATCAAAATATAATTGGGGCTGGTAGACTGTACCAACTGCAGCATAGCTTTCAGCCGGGGGACATTGACCCGTCCTTCCCGGCAGTGGACAATGGAGCACTGTGTCATAGCGCCAATAATCTTATGGGTGCTTTGGGCGCAAATATCCGCTCCGGCATCAAGGGCCGGAATGGGCAGCTTGTCGCTGAATTTAAGATGAGGCCCGTGAGCCTCGTCCACCACTACCGCCATCCCCCGGGAATGTACGATATCGACGATTCGTTTCAAATCCGTCGCCACACCGTAATAAGTGGGGTTAATGATCAGCACGCCTTTGGCGTCAGGATGCCGGCTGACCGCCGCTTCCACCGTTGCCGGACTGACTCCCATAGCCAGCCCCAGTTCCCGGTCTATTTCCGGTTGCATAAAAATCGGAATAGCGCCGCTCAATATAATCCCGCCGATAATCGATCGGTGGGCGTTGCGGGGCACGATGATTTTTTCTCCCGGCCCGGCAATGGTTAAAATCATGGCATAAATACCGCCGGTAGTGCCATTGACTACAAAAAAACTATGATCGGCTTCATACAGTTCCGCCGCCAAATCCTGAGCTTCTTTAATACAGCCGTGAGGTTCATGGAGATCATCCAGTTCCCCCATTAAGGCTAAATCCAGCGCCAAAGCGTCGTGCCCGATGATGTTTCCTAAACGGGGGTGCATTCCTTTTCCCTGTTTATGTCCCGGTGTATGAAAGGGAACAACTCCGTCCTGTACATAATGCAGCATTGCTGCCAATAAAGGTGTCTCAACCTGCCTTGTTCTGAGCAACACCAGCGCCTCCTAAACTATCATAGGATAAAATTACCTGTTTGCACTATTATACCCCATTTTAGTTTGATAATGATAGGGGATTTTGGCAACGGGGGCGATGAGTTGTTGGCGATTGACTGCGACGGGGGCTCATGGTACTTGGTTGTTGGCGATTGGCTCATGGCACTTGGAAATTGGAAATTGGAAATTGGGACTGCACTTGGCACGTAAAGCTGGAATTGTCATTGCGAGCGTCAGCGAAGCAATCTCGATCTCCATTCCGCCTCCCCCATCGTTGAGATCGCCACGGCTGACGTTTCGCGCTGACACCCTACGACAGCCCGTCACTCATCGCCATCACTCGCTGAGTCCGATCCCCGGCTTGAGTATTCCCGGCAGTCCTTTTACCCGCCGCCAAATATAGCCATTGCGGCCTTATCAGCCAGCATTTTCTGTCTGAATCGCCCCCGTATAATTTTTCTATCGCCAGCCATTATTTCTAAAAAAATTCTAAAATTACTCCTGCATACTATAAACAGATTCAGATTTAAAAAATGGAGGAGAAAAGTATAATGAGAAAAGCAATTATTGCAACAATTGCTTCGCTTGCCTTTGCCGGTACCGCTTTTGCATCGGCTCCCGCAATGAACGTTGATGCGGGCCAAATTCAGGCCGGCTATACGAATTACAACTTAAAAACGAACGGAACTACAGTCGGCGACATGGGCACATTCCGCGCTGACAGCTATCAACTGGCTTACGGCCTTAGCAGCAACCTTGCCTTTACCGGAGAATATCTCAACTCAGAGACCCGGAATGTATCCACCTATTTTTACAACTACCCGAACCTTAGCTTTAATTCAACCCAGCTAGGTCTGCAGTATCAAATGAACAAAAATATCGCCCTTTCCGTTGGTAATGTAAAATCCGGATTCAAATCCGACGCAGGTTCAAATTCAAACAGTGAAGTTTTTGCCGGAATCGCTTACAATGCGCCCGTTTCCAGCAATCTTAACGGCTATGCGTCTTATCTGAAATCTTCACACGTCGAGGACGCAAAAGTTGGCGTAAAATACGCTATTGGCAATAACGCGTCCTTTGATGTAGGTTATCGCAACTACCAAGACAGCAGTTCAGGCATTACCGCTAAAGGCATGGGATTCGGCTTAAACTATAAGCTGTAAAGAAGTAAAAAATTTACTATCAGTGTAAAAAAGAGCCCGCTTACGGCCACTGAAAAACTTAAATGACAGTAAGAAAAGGCGACTCGAATACATCCTTTCAAGATGCTTTGAGCCGTCTTTCTTTTGATTATTTTGCTATATGGCAGTTCGTATTATCCGATTATTTTTATTATTCTTTTTAAATTCACTGTAAATATTGCCATTGCGCCTGCATTTCCATACCAATAAGACCCTTCAGCGGCCTCGCTTACTGGCCCTCTTTTTCCCACTATGGAACACCACACTTAGCTTAACAAGCTTTCACCCGATCCTTCAATCCGCTAAAAGCAGGACCTATTACAGCCTGATTTGCGGAAATATTTTTTTTTGGCGGGAATACTAGCTGAACCGACAGAAATTCTGCTACGATAGACTAAAAAGACACCCTGGTTACGGAGGTTGCTATGGGCCTGACACTCTTATCCCTTATCATCATTGCAATATTGATTTTGCTCTGCGGATCGATCCGCAGAGTACGGTTCCTGCAAAATTCTTCCCTGTATTCCTTACTAAAAAAATTGACTGCTGCGTTAGAACGGCGCTGGCCCCTGCTGTATATTCTCATCGGGCTTTTGCTAAGCGCCATATTGCTGACCCTTTTTGCCGAACTGGCCTGGAAAACATTATTCCGCCACCAGCTGGATGGCTTCGATAATAGGGTGATTTGGTTTATCCGCTATTATGCAAACAATCACCTGGACTCTGTCATGATTCAGATCACCAGCCTCGGCTCCGCGCCCTTTTATGGTGTATTGGCAGTACTTACACTGGCCGGGCTGTCGCTGTACCGCCGCTGGCTGGAAACCGCAGCCCTGGCCGTTTGTCTTGCCGGCGGCGGACTGCTGAATTTCCTGCTAAAAGATTTATTTGAACGGAACAGACCGGATATGTTCCGGGTGATTGACGAAACCGGCTACAGCTTTCCCAGCGGCCATGCGATGGTTTCTCTCTGCTTTTATGGTATGCTGGCCTATTTGATCAGCCGTCATATTCCCCGGTGGCGCTGGCGGTTCCTACTATTTATTCTGACCGCTATTTTCGTTGTCGCCATCGGCATTAGCCGGATCTATTTAGGCGTACATTATCCCACCGATGTACTAGCAGGTTATGCGGCAGGCTCCACCTGGCTGTTCTTTTGCCTATCGCTTCTGATGTGGTGGGAACAAAAACGGAAAAGATAACGAAGTCAAGCCTCCCTCCTCACCAATCACTCTGTTGCTTCATATTCTATAATAGCTACTCAAACAGACAAAATTCATTTTAAATTGGGGTGATTGCAATCTTTGGAGGAGTGATGCGCATTGAAAGACGAACAACTGGCAACCAGTCTGCCTGTAACCATGCCGGCCCTAGCCGGAGAAGAAATCAAAGCAAAAGCGAAGGGCCTGTTTAAATACCTGGGCCCGGCGTTTATTGTCAGCGTCGCTTACATGGACCCCGGTAATTTCGGCACCAACATCAGCGGCGGCTCGCAATTCGGCTACAATCTGGTTTGGGTAATTCTCTGGAGTAACTTGATGGCAATCTTCGTGCAAATCCTTTCTGCCAAGTTGGGCATCGCTACAGGAATCGGCTTGCCGGCACACTGCGGCAACCTATTCCCGCGAAAAATCAACTGGGGCTTATGGTCAGTAGCCACCGTAGCAGCCATGGCTACCGATCTTGCGGAATTTCTGGGGGGGGTATTAGGCTTTAATCTGTTATTTGGCATTCCTTTAGTGTGGGCGGCAATCCTTACAGGAATCATTACCTATGTGATCTGTCACCTGCAAAAATACGGTCAGCAAATCGTAGAACGGATTATCACCTGCATGGTAGCCGTCATCAGCATCGCCTATATATGGGAGTTGTTTCTTGCCAGACCGGACTGGGGGCAGGTAGGCTACCATCTTGCCGTCCCTATGCTTACACCGGACAGCATTCTGGTCGCCGTCGGAATGCTGGGTGCTACCGTCATGCCCCATGTGATTTATTTACATTCTCATCTCGTGCAGCAGCGTCGCTGTAAACATCTGGTGGATTGCAAACACCATTTAAAGATGGCTAAGATTGACGTGTTCTTCGCAATGAACATGGCGTTCATCGTAAATGCAGCCATGGTCATCGTTTCAGCCGCCGTATTCAATGGCAATGGTCTCGACGTAGACAGCATCGAAGCCGCCTATGCCACTTTACAGCCTTTAATGGGCAATATGGCTGCCGGCGCTTTCGGGTTCGCCCTGTTGGCTTCCGGACTCTCATCCTCTACTGTGGGCACGATGGCCGGAGAAGTCATATTAAACGGTTTTGTTGGCTTTGACATCCCGGCAAGCTGGCGGCGTATCATTACCATGCTTCCCGGTATGGCCATCCTCATGGCCGGGATTAACCCCATGAGCGCCCTGGTTGTGAGTCAGGTTATGCTCAGTTTCGCTTTGCCGGCGGCCATTATTCCGCTGATGATTATCACCAGCAAGCCGCACATTATGGGAACCTTTAAAAACAGCCGCCTTACCAATGTTATCGGCTGGATTATCGTGAGCATGATCGTAACCTTAAATGCCGTTCTTCTCTATCTTACTTTCACCGGTCAGGCAAACTGAATGGGTACACCGCAAGGTCTGGCGAAATAGCAGTTTCGTTACAGACCTTGCGGAATTTCTGGGGGCGGGAAAATTATAAAAGGCCTTCATTTCCAGCAGCATGCCGGAAACAAAGGTCTCGCTACAGCAGAATCTCTGCCAGTAGAACCGGGCTTACGCCAGTATGTCGATTCTACTCACGGGCTGACCGCCCGTTAGCTACTCCCCTTTAGGAGTTTTATGATTTCTTACTGTAGTATATGTCGGCGGCAGGATTGTGCAACCGTAAAATATATTTTTTTGCTATTTATGCATCAGCCGGTAGCCGATTCCCGATTCGGTGATCAGGTATTGCGGTCGGGCCGGTTCTTCTTCTATCTTCCGGCGCAGTTGTCCGATATACACCCGGACATACTGGGTATCTTCACTTTCGATTCCCCAAACCCTTTTTAACAGCTGCCGGTGAGTCAAAACCTTGCCGGCATTCTGGGCCAGAACCTTCAGCAAATCATACTCCGTCGGCGTCAGCTTGATTTCCTTGCCGGCAATCGTAACCTGGTGCTTTGCCAAATCAATAAGCAAATCGCCGCAATGCACCTGAGGATCTTCCGACCCGGCCGCCGCGTGCCGAAGACAAACACGGATCCGGGCCATCAATTCGCCCATGCTAAAAGGCTTGGTTACATAATCATTGGCGCCGCCGTCCAGCGCCTTCACCTTCTCTTCTTCCTGATCCCGGGCGGACAAAACAATAATCGGCACATCGGACCACTCCCGGATGCTGCCGATGACCTTCTTGCCGTCCAAGTCGGGCAGTCCCAGGTCCAGCAGGATAAGCTCCGGCTTTGCGCTTAAAACCAGTTCAATCCCTTCCTGCCCGTTCACGGCTTGGAGCACCTGATAGCCGTGTCCTTCCAGGGAGACTTTGATCAACCGGCGAATCTGTATCTCGTCATCGACAATCAAAATCTTCAGCTTATCCATTGATCTATCCCATCCTTACCCTCTTGCGGGGTGAAAGTTATTTACCGAGGGGCAGGGTAAACCGGACCCGCGTTCCGTTTTCCGGACGATTTGCCGCCCAAATCGTCCCGCCGTGGGCTTCAATGATGCCCTTGCAAATGGATAGCCCCAAGCCGGTCCCGCCGGCGCGGGAGCCTGCCACACGATAAAACTTATCAAAAATATGATTTAAATCCTGCTCCGGAATTCCACCGCCGTGATCCGCCACCGTAATCATAACGGTCTGGTCCTCTCTGGAGGCGCTAATCTCAATCGCCTTGTCAGCCGGTGAATATTTTACAGCATTATCCACTAAATTGACCAATACCTGTTCCAATAAAACACAGTCACCGGGGATCAGCGGCAAAGGTTCCGGTATATCCACCTGTATCTGCCTGCCGGCCACGCTTTCTCCCAGCCGCCCCAGGGCAGCGCCGATCACATCTTCCACGTCACACCAGTCATGTTTAATTTTAATAGCACCGCTTTCCAGACGGGCAGTGTCCAGTAAATTCGTAATAATCCGTTCCATGCGGATGGCCCCGTCTTTGATATTATCCAGCAGTTCCGCCTGGATATCCCGGGACAAAGCGATTTCCTTATCCAGCAGCGTCGAGATCGAGCCGATAATCGTAGCAAGGGGTGTACGCAATTCATGGGATATGGAATTAAACAAGGCGGACTGCAGCCGTTCCGATTCCTGCAGCAAAGCCGCATGGTTGGCTTCGGTAGTCAGATAAATCCGCTCCACGGCAATGGCGGCAATCGTCGTCCAGGCGTCAATCAGCCGCCGCTGTTCCGGCGTGACGCTTTTTTCCACCATATGAAGTCCCATAACCCCCATAACCTGCCCCCGCACGATCAGCGGCAAATACAAAAATCTGGCCGAAGGCAGCGTCTCTGTGGACCGTCCGGCAACCTCGCCATGTTCATACGCCCAAGTCGCAACCGCCAGCTCACTGGGATCAAGAACGAGGTTCGCCTCGGTATTCTCCAGGCTTTCACAGGCTTTCAGTTCTATTTTGCTATTTTCATTGGGAAGAAAAACTGCGACCGACCGCTCTAACGCTTGTGATGCTGTTTGGGCCAATCCTGCTATAATGGGCTCTAATTCCACAAGGGCGGCGACTTTCCTGCTGAATTCATATAATGCCCGGGTCATTTTTTCCCGTTTCCGGGCAAACCGCGCCTCATTCCGCAGCCGTTCCGTCTGCCCGCCGGCAACAAAAGCAACGAGTAAAAAAATTAAAAATGTCCAAATATACCGAAAATCCTGAACGGTAAAGCTTAATACCGGCGGCACAAACAAAAAGTCAAAAATAACTACACTGCAAACCGCAGTGGCATAGGATGGTCCCCGGCCCCACCAGGCGGCGCTTAACAGCACCGGCAGCAAAAAAAGCATGGCAATGTTCACCAGTTCAAGCATTGGCAGCATAAGCCAGCTGACCGCAGCAGCCAGCCCCAGCATGAACAGGCCGCCGGCATAATGTTCCCAGTTTACTCTTGACGGCCGGATGGCGGTTTTCACTTTCGGCACATCGTCTTTATCCCGTTTTCCCTGAATGACGTGGATCTGGATCCCGCCGCAACTGCGGATCAGCTTATCCACCAGCGCCCCGCCCCGAACCCATTCCCAGAAACGATTATGCAGCGGCTTGCCGATTACAAGATGGGTTATATTTTCACTATGGGAAAAGGTCAGGATTTCATCGACCATATTCCGACCTGAAACCGTCATGACTTTACCGCCCAGGTCTTCCGCCAGCCGCATGTTGCGGGCCAGCCGCTCTCTCTCCTTATCGTCCGCAGGCGTGTTGTGCAGCGTCTCAATATGCACGGCATACCACTCCGCCTTCATTGCCTTGGCCATTCGTTTGGCAATCCGGATCAGATGAGCCGAAAAAGGACTGGCACTGACGCATACCAGCACCTTTTCGGCTGCCGACCAGGGTCCTTCAATCGCGTGATCGTGCATATATTCATTTAACTGCTGATCAACACGATGAGCCGTAAACCGCAGTGACATTTCCCGCAGGGCATTGATATTCCCGGGACGAAAAAAGCTGTGCAGCGCCCGTTCCGCCTGCCCGGGTACATAGACTTTTCCTTCTTTTAACCGCTTAATCAAATCCTCCGGCGGAATATCAATCAGCTGCACCTGATCGGCTTGGTCCACGATATAGTCCGGCACCGTTTCCCGGACTTTGATGCCGGTAATCTGCTCCACAATATCATTCAGGCTTTCCACATGCTGAATATTAAGGGTCGTATACACATTGATCCCGGCATTCAATATCTCTTCCACATCCTGAAACCGCCGGACATGGCGGGAATCAGGCACATTCGTATGGGCCAGTTCGTCCACCAGAACAAGCTGGGGATGTCTGGCCAGTATCGCTTCCAAATCCATCTCCGCCAACGTTTTCCCCCGGTATTCAACCATTTTGGACGGAATTTGCGGCAGTCCCGCCGCGATAGACTCTGTTTCCTTGCGGCCGTGAGTTTCCACCCAGCCGATAACGATATCCACGCCTTCCGCCAGCCGGTCATGAGCATTTTCCAGCATCGCGAAGGTTTTTCCCACCCCGGCGGCAGCGCCGAGAAAGAGCGTGAGTTTGCCGCGGGATGCCTGTTTCGCCTTTTTCAGCAAAAGCTCCGGATCCCGGCGCGTTTCCTGATTGATACTCACTCCAATCACTCCTCATATGAAGCTAAAACATCACTATTATTGAGCGATCTTGTCCAATGCCAGGTTCAATTCCAAAACATTGACTCTTTTTTCGCCCAGGAAACCAAGCTGTGGGCCTTTTACATAGCTGTCCACCAGCGTTTCGACTTGTTCTGCCGGAATGTTTCTCGCCTGAGCCACACGTTCCACCTGGAGATAAGCACCTTCAGGCGAGATATCGGAATCAAGGCCGCTTGCCGACGAGGTAACCAAATCCGCCGGAACAGCACTATTGGAATCCAGGTTGTTTTCCTCCCGGACATCACCCAGCTTTGCTTGAATTGCATCCATCAGTCTTTGGCTCGTAGGCCCTAAATTGGTACCGGAAGAACTGGCGGCATCATAGCCGTCGCTGCCGGCAGCCGACGGACGGCCATGAAAATAGCCGGGTTGGCTAAAGTTCTGACCCAGTAAAGCCGAGCCAACGATTTTACCATCCTGTTCAATAAGCGAACCGGCCGCCTGGGCCGGAAATGCCATCTGCGCCAAACCGGTCATTGCCAGCGGATAGGCAATTCCCGTAAAAGCAGTCAGCACCAGCAGTAAGAGAAATCCGTTTAACCATTGCCTTAACATATAACCTCAGCATCCTTTCCTCGACGATGTTAGACCAGTCCGAAGGCCGTTAAAATGATATCGATCAGCTTAATCCCGATAAAGGGTACAATCAGCCCGCCTACTCCGTAAATCAATAAGTTGCGCCGCAGAATCACATTTGCACCTAACGGCTGGTATTTCACTCCCCTTAAAGCCAGCGGAATGAGGGCGATAATAATCAGGGCATTGAACACCACGGCACTCAAAATGGCACTTTGCGGCGTAGCAAGCCCCATGACGTTAAACGCATTCAGTCCGGGATAAGCGGAGGCAAACATAGCGGGGATAATCGCAAAGTACTTTGCCACGTCATTGGCAATACTAAAAGTTGTCAGTGACCCCCGGGTCATCAACAGCTGCTTGCCGATTTCGACAACCTCGATCAGTTTTGTCGGATTGCTGTCCAGATCCACCATATTGCCGGCTTCTTTGGCCGCCTGGGTACCGGTATTCATGGCGACCCCGACATCGGCCTGGGCCAGTGCCGGTGCGTCATTGGTGCCGTCGCCGGTCATGGCGACCAGCATTCCTTTTTCCTGATATTCGCGAATCAGTTTCAGCTTGGCCTCTGGAGTCGCTTCCGCCAGAAAATCATCCACGCCGGCTTCGGCGGCAATAGCGGCAGCCGTCAAAGGATTGTCGCCGGTGATCATAACCGTTTTAATCCCCATGCGGCGCAATTCCTTAAACCGCTCTTTGATACCGCCTTTGACGACATCTTTTAAGTAGATGGCGCCAAGCACCCGGGAGCCTTCCGCTACAACAAGAGGAGTTCCGCCGCTCTTAGCGATTTGTTCACAGCTTTCCTGAACCTGCTGGGGAATCATCCCGCCTTGTTCTTCCACATATCTGCGTACAGCATCCATTGCCCCTTTACGGATTTGGCGTCCTTTGCTATTGACACCGCTCATCCTGGTTTGTGCCGTAAAGGGAACAAACTCAGCATCAAGGCTTCCAATATCCCGTTCCCGGATGTTGTATTGCTGCTTTGCCAGCACAACAATGCTCCGTCCCTCAGGAGTTTCATCCGCCAGCGAAGAAATTTGTGCCGCATCCGCCAGTTCTTCCGGTGAAACCCCGGGAGCGGTCAAAAACTCAGCGGCCATACGATTGCCAAGGGTAATCGTGCCGGTTTTATCCAGCAGCAAGGCATCAATATCACCGGCCGCTTCTACCGCTCTGCCCGACATGGCCAGAACATTGCGCTTCAGCAGCCGATCCATTCCCGCAATCCCGATGGAGCTCAGCAATCCGCCAATCGTGGTAGGAATCAGACAAACCAGCAGGGCAATCAGAACAGCCACCGAAATGGTAGTCCCGGAATAAATGGCATAAGGTTCAATCGTGGCTACAGCCACCAGGAAGATAATAGTCAGTCCGGTTAAAAGAATGGCAAGGGCAATTTCATTCGGCGTTTTTTGCCGCTTAGCCCCTTCCACCAGGCTGATCATCCGATCCAGAAAGGTTTCGCCGGGATTGGCGGTAATCCGGACTTTTAACCAGTCGGACAGCACCTTGGTGCCGCCGGTTACGGAAGATTTATCGCCGCCGGATTCCCGGATAACCGGCGCGGATTCTCCCGTAACGGCGCTCTCATCAACGGATGCCACCCCTTCCATGACTTCCCCGTCGCTGGGAATCACGTCGCCTGCCTCTATTAGCACCAGATCCCCTTTTCTCAAAGCAGCTGCATCAATAAGCTGAAACTTTTCGCCCTGCAAGCCGCTCAATTTCTTGGCTTTTGTTTCGGTCCTGGTTTTCCGCAGTGCCTGAGCCTGGGCTTTGCCGCGGCCTTCGGCTAATGCTTCGGCGAAGTTGGCAAATAATACGGTAAACCAGAGCCAAAGACTAATCTGAAGTTCAAAAACGACTTCGCTGAAGCTGCCGCCAAAAAAATTTCTAACCATCATGGCAGTCGTAATAAGCGCACCGATCAACACGATAAACATAACCGGATTGCGAAACTGAACCCGCGGATCCAGCTTCACAAAAGACTGGCCGACAGCCGACCGGATAATAGTACTGTCTAAACTAATTTGCTTACTCATCATGTCCCCCCTAAAATAGCTGTCCCTGCAGCATAAGCAGATGTTCTATCACCGGCCCCAAGGCTAATGCCGGTAGAAAAGTCAAGGCACTAACAATCAATACCACCGCTGCCAGCAGGACTACAAACAGCCAGCCATGGGTGGGAAAAGTACCGGCACCGGGAGGGGAAACTTTCTTCTCCGCCAAACTGCCGGCAATGGCCAGCACCGGCAGGATCACACCAAAGCGGCCCAGGAGCATCGTGACTCCCAGTGTAAGATTATAAAATAAGCTGTTGGCGCTAAGGCCGGCGAAAGCACTGCCGTTATTGCCGGCGCCAGAAGCGTAGGCATACAGCATCTCGCTTAAGCCGTGGGGCCCGTTATTATTCGTAGCCGCTGTACCGCCATCGGTAACCGAAGCGATGGCGCTGCCGATTAGAATCGTTACCGCCGGAATCACAACTCCCAGAACCGCCATCTTCATTTCCCGGGACTCGATTTTCTTCCCCAGATATTCCGGTGTACGGCCAACCATCAGACCGACGATAAAAACAGTCAGCAAAACAAACAGCATCATCCCGTAAAAGCCTGAGCCGACACCGCCGACAACAACTTCGCCCAGCATGATTTGCAGCATGGGTACCAGTCCGCCTAAGGGAGTCAGGCTGTCATGCATCATATTCACGGCGCCGCAGGAAGCCGCCGTCGTTACCGTTCCAAACAATGCCGACCCGCCGATGCCAAAGCGGACTTCTTTGCCTTCCAACATAGTAGGCTCGGCAACGCCAAGGGAGGCAAGATTTGGGTTGCCATACATTTCAGCCGCGTACAGACCGCCAAGAAATATAATAAATAACAACAGCATCGCCGACAATATGGCATATCCCTGGCGCTTATCCCGCACTATACGGCCGAAGGAAAATACCAGCGAGGCCGGAATCAAAAATATCGCCAACACCTGAAGAAAGTTCGTTAAAGGCGTAGGATTCTCATACGGATGGGATGAGTTGGCATTAAAAAACCCACCGCCGTTGGTTCCCAGCATTTTAATCGCTTCCTGGGAGGCCACCGGCCCCATGGCGATCTTCTGGTCAGCGCCTTCCAGGGTTGTCGCTGTCACGTAAGGAGAAAAATTTTGAATCACGCCTTGCTGAACGAAGACCAGCGTCAGCACAATACTGATCGGCAGCAATACCCAAAAAGTACCGCGAACCATATCCCGCCAATAATTGCCCAGTCCGCTTACCGTCTTGCGGGTAATCCCCCGGATCAAAGTCATGGCCACTGCCAGGCCGGTAGCGGCGGACAGAAAATTTTGTACGGCCAGTGCCGCCATTTGGGTGAAATAGCTCATGGTGCTCTCGCCGCTGTAAGCCTGCCAGTTGGTATTGGTAATGAAACTGACGGCCGTATTGAAAGCCAGATCCCAGGGCACCGCAGCTTGCTGCTCCGGATTCAGCGGCAATAGATCCTGCAGGATTTGAAGAAAAAAAACGGCCAGAAATCCAAGGACATTAAAAATAAGAACCGCCCCGGCATACTGTTTCCAGTTCATTTCCTGACTGGGATCGATACCGCTGACCTTATAAATCAATTTTTCAGCAGGTACCAAAACAGGATCGAAAAATGTTTTCCTGCCCTGAAAAACATTAGATATATACTTACCCAGCGGTAAAGCCAGCGCAATAAGGACAATCAGATAGCCTATAAATAAAGCAATATCACTAATCATTTAAAACTCCTCCGGTTTCAATAATGCATATACGAGATAAACCAATAATGCGAGAGAAACGCCCCCACCAATCCAGTAGTCAAGCATGCCCATACCCTCCTTAAACCGCTTGTGCCCTTATACCGGGTCGCCCTGGAAAATCCACCTATACTATTATTTGCCGAATGATTGCCGCTATGCTCCCCCTTTCGCAGCATTCGAGTCGTCTATTTGAGTCTCATAACATAAGGAAAAATCAGTAAACCAAATGCCATCCCGAAGCCAAACGTCGCCACCGCTACTGTAACGACAGTGTTATACTCTACCATTGCCATGGCCTCCTACTTCTTTTTCATCCCGCAACGTCTCCCGGAAATACGGATACATTTTCCCAAAAATATCATATAATTTGACCAGCGCCAGGAAAAGGACTATCCCGGCTGCCATAAACCCCAGCCAAAGGAGATAATAATCCGAAAAGTCATGCATACTCTCATCTCCCACTGAATCTTAACTTCAGTTTCATCCTATCATCTGCCATATAAAAACGGGGTAAAGGTTCCGGTTATTCCTGTAAAGAAAGTATAAAGATCAAAAGACTGCGACTCATTAATGATGGCTTTATGCAGGAAACAAAAACAGTTAAAATTGCAAAATGCAAAGGTATCCAGTATAATAAATTCGTTGTGACCGTATCACTTTTTGAATCAGCAAATGGATCAATCAGCAGGGAAACAGAGTTATATAAAGGGGAATGATCAATATGTTATGGTTTATTGCCGTAATTTTAGGAATTGTCCAGGGCTTGGGAGAATTTCTGCCGGTCTCCAGTTCAGCCCACTTAATTATCGTCCGCTGGCTGTTCGGCTGGGATGAGATCATCGCCCAGGCAGGAGGAAATATCGATATTGCTTTGGATGTGGCGCTCCATGTAGGAACCTTGGTGGCGGTACTGATTTATTTCTTCCAGGACTGGGTGGAACTGATTTTAGGTGGATTAACCCGGGGACTGAAAACAAGAGAGGGAAGGATGTTTTGGTATTTGGTAGCGGCCACCATACCCGGCGGAGTAGCCGGACTGCTGTTAGAATCCAAGATCGAGGAGTTATTCCGCTCCCAGCCTCTCATCATCGCCGCCGGGCTGGCAATTATGGGCCTTATTCTTTATATTATCGACAAACAAATGCCGCAGCGAGTACGGTTTGAAAAAATAACCTTTAAGCAGGCTTTTTTCATCGGCATTTCCCAGGCTCTTGCCCTGATTCCCGGCGTTTCCCGTTCCGGAATCACCATGACCACCGGACGGTTGCTAGGCTTTTCCCGGGAAGCGGCGGCCAAATTCTCCTTCCTGCTGGCAACACCGATTATTGCCGGTGCAGCGCTAAAGCACACCCCCGAAATCATTCACAATATCGCCAATCCGCTATTTGCACTCGGTACCCTCGTCTCAGCTATCGTAGGTCTGTTTTGCATCAGCTTTCTGCTGAAATATCTGCAGCGCAATAACTTTGCCGTCTTTGCCGTCTATCGCTTCATCATAGCCGCTGTGATTGTAGTGGTCTTCTTTGTCCGGGGCGCATAACTTATGGGGCTTGGGACTTGGAAATTGGAAATCATTTGCCGGCTGCTTGCTGGGTGTTAGCCGTAAGCAGCGGATCGGCCGCCTGCAATTGACTTTTAACTAACGTGCTAAAAAGGGAGGACGTTCAAAATATTTTGAACGTCCTCCCTTTTTAGCGGGACAGTAAAGCTTTTAACACCAGATCCACATATTTATAGCGGCACTCCCTATCATAATAATCAAACTGAGACAGAGTTTCCATTTCGACTCCGATCAGCACGGGAAATTCCAAACTGCTGAACATTTGAAAAATCTTCATCCGCAATACGTCTTCCTCATCCTGGGCCAAAGTAATGTCCTGAATCAATCTCTCTAATTTTTCCCAGCCTATTTTTTTCAGAAATTCAATATACTCAAAAGACAAATCAGAATGACGCATCACCTGTTCAATAAAGTTTTGAAATA
Organism: Veillonellales bacterium; assembly: GCA_039680175.1. NCBI lineage: Bacteria > Bacillati > Bacillota > Negativicutes > Veillonellales > Veillonellales bacterium. Next base: position 50,603 of record JBDKTO010000083.1, read on the forward strand.
CATCAGGATATTCCAGGGTAGAATCCGCATAGCTTCGTAAAAAATTCCGCAGCCGCTCCACCGGCGGCAATGTTGTGTCATCCAGGTGACGATAAGGACTCATCAGTTTGTTGGTAAATATTTTTAAAGCCTCATTGATTACATTGTCTTTGGAACCAAAGTAGTAATTGACGGCCGCCACATTCACTTCCGCTTTTGCCGCAATTTTTCTCGTTGTAACCGCCTGGACTCCTTTACTGCCGATAATTTCAAAAGTAGCCTGGAGAATTTTTTCCTTAGGCGTTGGTTTGTTCTCCAAATCGGGTTCCAACTGTCTCAGTCCTCCCTGCCTAATTTAGTCTGATCTATAGCAAGAACTCTTATTGCGGGATTGGCGGCAGCGCCTGAAAGAAACAGCCGTATTTCTTGCCGGAATCAACGCAAACTTCAGCTATGAAAAACAACTATGACTATAGAGCCTCCCGGCTGGGCTGCCCTTTTTCTCTGGCCACTGCCAGCATCAATTTGATGCGGTTCAGCTGATTGACTTCGCTGGTTCCCGGATCATAATCAATGGGAACGATATTTGTCGCCGGGTAGCGATGACGCAGCTCCCGAATCATCCCTTTACCGGTAATATGATTCGGCAGGCAGGCGAAAGGCTGCAGGCAAACAATATTGTTGACACCGCTGTGGATGAGCTCTACCATTTCCCCGGTCAGCAGCCAACCTTCGCCGGTAAGATTGGCCAAGGATAAATGAGGCGATGCCAAGGCGGCAATTTGATCGATTGTCAGGGGAGGGGCAAAGCGACGGCTGGCCGAAAGAGCTTTTTTCATCTCTTTCCGGTAATATTCAAAAATGTGAATAAACAATTCGGCTTTCACCATTTTACTAAAAGTTCCTGACAGCAATTTATATTTTACTTTGCGGTCATGAGCACAGTAGAGAAAGAAATCCATCATATCCAGAACAACTGCTTCCGCTCCTTCATTCTCCAGCAATTCAACAATATGATTATTTGCCAGCGGATGATATTTAACCAAAATTTCCCCCACTACGCCGACTCGCGGTTTTCGCAGCTGCTCGTGAATTTCCAGATTGTCAAAATCCCGAACAATCCCGTCAATGTTGCTCTTAAACTCCCGTTTTTTCCCGGACAGGATAGCTTGCCGGCATTTCTCCGCCCAATACTCGTACAATCGGTTGGCAGAACCGGCCTGAGTTTCATAAGGACGTACCCGGTACAATACCCGCATCAGTAAATCGCCGTAAATAATTCCCATGATCAGAGAAACCAGCAGGGAAGCTGACAGAGAAAAGCCGGGGGAAGGCTCTCCGCCCAGGGAAATCACCGGTATCTGAGGCATCCCCGCATCCTGCAGCGCTTTCCGGAGGATGCCGATATAATTGGTAGCCCGGCAGCCGCCGCCGGTCTGGGACATAATGACCGAAGTATTATTCAGATCAAACTCACCGGATTTTAACGCCCTTAACAGCTGCCCTACCACGATGATAGTCGGATAGCAGGCATCGTTGTGAACATACTTCAAGCCTTCGTTAATTGCCTCCCTGTCCGGCATCGGCGCAACCACTAAATTGTAACCCGCTTTTCTAAATCCCGCCGCCAAAAACTGAAAATGAATGGGAGACATCTGGGGTGCTAAAATCGTGTGCCGCTGCTTCATTTCCGGCGTAAATACCACTTTGTGATAGTGATAACCGCCTTCTGCCGGCACCGGCAGGGAACTCTTACTTCTTTCGTTCAGCGCGGCAATCAGTGACCGGATACGGATTCTCGCCGCGCCCAGATTATTAATTTCATCTAATTTTACGACCGTGCAGAGTTTATGATGAGCTTCGAGAATTTCCTTAACCTGATCCATCGTAACGGCATCCAGGCCGCAGCCGAAAGAATTCAACTGGATCAACTCAACAGCAGGCTGCCCGGCAACAAAATTGGCAGCGGCATACAGACGGGAATGATACGTCCACTGATCCACTACCCGCAGCGGCCTTTCCGTTACTCCCAAGTGTCGAATACCGTCTTCCGACAAAACTGCCAGCCCGTAGGACTGAATCAGTTCGGGCAGACCATGATTGATTTCCGGATCCAAATGATAAGGACGGCCAGCCAGAATAATTCCCTTCCCCTTCGTCCCGACGATATAGGCAAGTATCTCCTCCGCCTTTTGCCGGACATCCGCCTTGTAATGCTCCAGCTCCGCATACGCCTTGCTCACAGCCCGGCTGATCTCGCCTTTGCCTATCTTCTCCGGCGCCAGTTCCTGAACCAGCCTTTTGACGAGACGTTTCGGCGCATCAAGGGGCAGAAACGGATGGAAAAGCGTGACTTTTTCCTGCCGCAGAATATCCATATTGGCCTGAATATTTTCCGGATAAGAAGTCACAATCGGACAATTATAATGATTATCAGCCGTCGCGTCTTCCATCTGATTATAGGGAACGCAGGGATAAAATATTTTTTTAACTCCCTTATGGACTAAATCGGCCATATGCCCGTGGGCCAGCTTAGCAGGATAGCATAAAGAATCAGAGGGTATGGTCTCCATACCCATTTCATACAACTTATGGGAAGACCGTCCCGACAAAACCACCTGATACCCCAGTTCGGTAAAAAAAGTAAACCAGAAGGGATAATCCTCATACATATTCAGCACTCTGGGTATGCCGATCGTTCCCCGCTTCGCCAGAGAAGCCGCTAACGGCTTATACTGAAACAGCCGCCGGTATTTATACGCATACAGATTGGGAGTATCGCCACCGGCCTTTTCCCGGCCCACTCCCCGCTCGCAGCGGTTGCCGGCATGGTATTCCCGACCGTTGGAAAAGCGCTGGGTGGTAATCAGGCAATGATTGCCGCAAAACTGGCAGCGATGAATTGCCGTAGCGGCAGTAAACTCATTTAGCGCTTCACCGGGCAGCAAAGTCGACACCTGTCCGTCCTTCGCCCGTTCCCGGGCAATCAGAGCCGCCCCGTAAGCCCCCATAATCCCGGCGATATCAGGACGGACAACATCCCGGCCAATAATTTTCTCCAAAGCGCGCAGTACGGCATCGTTGTAAAAGGTGCCGCCCTGCACCACGATTTTATCGCCTAAATCTTCCGTATTTTTCAGCCGAATCACTTTAAACAACGCATTTTTTACAATGGATATGGAAATTCCGGCCGAAATATCACCGAGTTCAGCCCCTTCTTTCTGTACCTGCTTCACCTTGGAATTCATAAATACCGTGCAGCGGGTTCCTAAATCAACCGGCCGTTTTGATTTCAGACCGTGAAGGGAAAACTCCTGAACGTCCATGTTCATAGCCTGAGCAAAGTTTTCCAAAAACGAACCGCAGCCGGAGGAGCAAGCTTCATTGAGCATAATCGAATCAATCACACCGTTGCGCACAAAGAAGCTTTTCATATCCTGACCGCCAATATCAAGAACAAACGTAACCCCCGGCAAAAAAGCGTTGGCAGCCTTAAAATGAGCCACTGTCTCCACCTCGCCGATGTCCACCTGCAGCGCCGCTTTAATAAACTGCTCCCCATAGCCGGTAACAGCGGAATTGGCAATAGACACGCCGGCAGGCAGAACCCGGTACAATTCTTTCAAAGCCCCGATGACCGTATCCAAAGGTTTCCCCCGGTTGCTGCCATAGTAAGAATGGAGCAGACTACCGTCCTCGCTCACCAGGGCCAGCTTCGTTGTCGTCGACCCGGCATCAATTCCCAAATAAGTCCTGCCCTCATATTCGGCAAGATTACGTCTAGGTACAGCATCCCTGGCATGACGAACCTTGAACTCCTCATATTCCGTCTCACTGTTAAACAGTGGTTCCAAATTTTCCTGGCTGTTTTCCCGCATGCTGTACATCTTCGGCGCCCGGGCATAGAGACAGTCCGAGGAAAAAGGCTCCTCCTTGGATGTCAGGGCCGCGCCGATAGCCACAAAATAGGGAGCGCTTGCCGGGCTGATGACCTGCTCCGGGGTTAAATGCAATGTTTCAATAAACCGTTTGCGCAGTTCCGATAAAAAGGATAACGGACCGCCTAAAAAGGCCACCTTGCCGCTGATCGGCCGCCCCTGGGCCAGACTGCTGATCGTTTGGTTGACAACCGCCTGTAAAATAGAGGCGGCAATATCTTCTTTCGGAACGCCCTCGTTCATCAGCGCCTGAACATCGGTCTTGGCAAATACGCCGCAGCGGGACGCGATGGGATACAGGATACTATACCCTTTGGCCAGTTCATTCAATCCCGACGGATCGGTATTGAGCAACGCAGCCATATGGTCAATAAAGGCTCCGGTGCCGCCGGCGCACACGCCGTTCATCCGCTGCTCCACCGTACCGCCGAAATAGGTAATCTTGGCATCCTCCCCTCCCAGCTCAATTACCGTATCGGTACTGGGGATCATTTGCCTCACCGCATTGGTACAGGCAATGACCTCCTGGACGAAGGGAAGTTCCAGACATTTGGATATGCCAATGCCTGCCGAACCGGTAAACATCACAGACAGCATCTTTTGCTTCAGAAGAGACTGTGCTTTGGCAACCATTCCATGCAGCGTCGCCGTTATATCAGAGAAGTGTCTTAAGTACTGCTGAAACACAATGCTGTTCTGTTCATCAAGAATCACCATTTTGATGGTGGTTGAACCAACATCAATACCAACACGCAGCACTCTATTCATTTTTATACTCCTCTCCTCATGTAATAATATAGTAACGCAGCAGTTCTTTGAAAACGCAGATTTAAACATTGTTTAATTCTATTATAAACTTGGTCTATTTTTGATTCAAGCAAAAATTCATTATACAATTAAGAATCCTCGCAAATTCTTTGCATCTCGACCCCCTGGTATATGTGTAGAAAAATATCCGAATGAATATACCAAATCAGACAGGAATTCTTTCCTGCCTGATTGAAAAATAATAGGAGTTGTCTTTTAGAAAAGTGAGTTGAGCATGACGAAAAAATGGCTGGAACAAACAACCTTGCTGATCAGTATAACAAAATGGACGCTGTATGCCTCAATCCTTGGCGCTATCGTCGGCGGATGCACCGTGCTTTTTCTAACCCTGCTAAATAATGCAATCACTATGCTCCAAGCCCTACCCTACCCATTCCTTCTGGCTCCCGCTGCCCTTGTGGCAAGCAAACTGCTCATTGATAAATTAGCTCCCGAAGCCGCCGGCTATGGAACTGACCGACTGATCGCCGCAGTCCAGGAAAAAAACGGCCAGGTCCCGCTCCGGGTCGTTCCGGTGAAGCTGATTGCATCCATACTGACCATAACAGCCGGCGGATCGGCTGGTAAAATCGGGCCGTGCGGCCAAATCGGTGCCGGGCTTGCCTCTTCAATCGCCAATAATCTGAAAATTGATACCATAGATAAAAAGAAACTGGTTGTCTGCGGCATCAGTGCCGGATTCGCCGCCGTCCTAGGCACTCCCGTCGGCGGTGCCCTGTTTGGCGCTGAAGTACTATTTTTAGGCAGGCTGTTATACGAGGTCCTCTTTCCGGCTTTTATTGCCGGCCTTACAGCTTATCAAATCGCCAACCTTTGCGGCATCCCCTACTTTTATCAAAAAATAGAAACCGCCGCCGCTCTTTCCGGCTGGAATGTACTGCAATGTATTCTGCTGGGCATACTCTGCGGCCTGACTGCGCTATTTTTCATCGAGTCCCTGGAATTTGTTAAAAACCGGTTTGCCGACAGAAAAAGCAGTCTGCTGCAGCCTATATCCGGCGGACTGCTGCTAATCTTATTAGGCTGGTTTGTTTCACCGGACTATCTCGGCTTAAGCATGAATACTATACAACAGTCGCTCCAGGGGCTGATTCTGGCTCCCTATGCTTTTCTCGCCAAAATCATAGCCACTTCCATTACTTTTGCCGCCGGCGGCAGCGGCGGCATCATCCTGCCCACTCTGTTTATCGGCTCGGCAGCGGGAAATCTCTTCGCCCAAATTCTGGGTGGAAACCATTTGGCCTTCTTTGCGGCCATCGGCATGGTTGCCCTCCTTGCCGCCGCCACCAATACCCCTATCGCTTCCACGGTGATTGCCATGGAACTGTTCGGCCCGGCAATAGCCCCCTATGCCGCCGTTGCCTGTGCCGTCAGCTATCTGGCCATCGGCCACAACAGCATCTTCCCCACCCAGGTGCTGGCAACCAGAAAAAGCGCCTCCCTGGAGATCGCCACGGGCAAGCCGATTCAGGCTATCCATGATGTTGTGATCCACCCTCACGGAAGCTTTTGGAAAATATTATTTTATCGCCTCCATCTTATCAAACATCCTTCCCCCCCAAAAGATAACCGCTGACCCCTTTAACTTGCGAAAACGAGGCTGTGTTTTTTGCGTAAAATCCCCTCCCGCCTTTACTGTCGTTAGCAAGCATGAAAGGCCCGTGCTCCTGAGATTGTTTCGCCGTACCGTCTCGCAATGACAGAGCATTTTATTTTTGTGTCTGTCTCTGTCCTTAGCCGCAGCTGTCGTCCTTATTTTACGTCAGGTGCTTTGAAAAGTGGAATAAAAAGGCGAAAGCAGGACAAACTATGTCCGAAATCGAAGGGGGTGAAATCATGGCATTACAAAATGTTAAGTGTAAAGTATCCAGCTGTAAATTCTGGCAGCAAGGCGAACGCTGCGACGCCTCGGCGATTGAGGTTAGTACTGACGGCGACGGAAATAGCGCTTACACGAGTGATCAAACGAACTGCCACACTTTTACATCGAAAAATAAATAAGCGTAAACAGCCTGCAACCGGCAGTTCAGTTTCGCCGGTTGCAGGCTGTTTTTATAGCGACGCTATGGGCAGATTTTCTCTATATTATTGATAGGAGCTTCCTTCTCTGTGTAACTAAGTTCTCTTAAGCTTCGCTAAAAGGAAATACTAACGGCGATGACGAATTAATTACTATTCAAAACTATCAAGGTGGTGACAGAGTGACAAAAAAAAGAAATGCGCTGAAACGCTCAATCAAAAACTTCTTATTTCTCTTTCTCGGCTCTATTCTTGATGCTGCCGGTTTGGAGTTTTTCCTGGTTCCCAATCAGATCATCGATGGCGGAGTGGTGGGGATTTCCATCATGGCCAGTTATTTAAGTGGATTACCCCTTAGCCTGTTTCTGATTCTGCTCAATATTCCTTTTCTCTATTTAGGCTATCTGCATATTGGAAAGTCATTTACTATATCCACTATATTTTCGGTACTATCTCTCTCCTATTGGGTATCCGTATTTCATCCTATCCCGGAACTTACCCATGACTTGTTTTTAGCCGCAGTTTTTGGCGGCATTGCCGTAGGTATCGGTGTAGGGATGATTATCCGCTATGGCGGTTCCCTGGATGGAACCGAAATTGTAGCCATCATTCTTGACAAAAAAAGCGGCTTTTCCATTGGGGAATTTGTCATGTTTTTTAATTTGTTTATTCTGGGCAGCGCCGGGCTGGTGTTTTCCTGGGACAAGGCCATGTATTCCTTAGTTGCTTACTTTGTCGCCTTCAAGCTCATCGATATCACCGTCGAAGGCTTGGACGAATCCAAGGGAATTATGATTGTAACAGAGTGCCCGGATGAAATCGCCGATGCCCTTATGGCCCGACTTGGCCGGGGCGTCACTATTCTTTACGGAGAAGGCGCCTATAGCGGTGAAAGAAAAAAAGTCCTGTATTCGGTGATCACCCGGTTGGAAATCGCCAAGCTGAAGGCCATTGTTGATGAAAAAGATGAAAATGCCTTTGTAACCATTCACGATGTTCATGATGTTGTCGGCGGCCTGGTTAAGAAAAAGGCGATTCATTAACCCAGAGTATTGATTTTAGCAAAAGATGGCGCTATTATTATACTAGTGGTTAGCACTCAGTGGCATTGAGTGCTAACAAAAAAAGAATCCCTGACTAAACTTATGTTACAGAAAGGAAGATTTATCTATGACCCAAGAAGCAGCCGGTAAGAAAACTCTGGAATTCCAAGCAGAAACTAAACAACTGCTGGATTTAATGATTCATTCCATTTACACTAACCGGGAAATTTTTTTGCGGGAGCTCATTTCCAACGCCTCCGACGCCATCGACAAAATCCGCTTTGAATCCCTGACCAATCAGGAGTTGCTGGAAGGAGATTCCGACTTCGAAATCTTTATTGTTCCCGACGAAGCTACTCACACCCTGACCATTTCCGACAACGGCATCGGCATGACCGAACCCGAAGTCATTGAAAATATCGGCACCATTGCAAAATCAGGCACGAAAGCTTTTCTGGAAAAACTGAAAGAGAAAGAATCCACCCCGGATACCAACCTGATCGGCCAGTTTGGCGTAGGTTTTTATTCGGCCTTTATGGTGGCCGAAAAAGTCACTCTTCTTACCCGGGCACCCGGCCAGGCCAAAGGAATCAAGTGGGAATCCACCGGCGATGGAACCTATACCATGGAAGAGGTGGATAAGGCAAAGCGCGGCACTTCCATTATCATTACCCTCAGTGAAGAATTCCGTACTTCCGACCACCCGGAAGAGAATTTTCTCAATCGCCAGACTATCGAAAATACTGTCAAAAAATACTCCGATTACATTCGTTACCCTATCAAGATGAACTTTATCCAAGAAGAAAAACCGAAAGATGCTGACGGCAAAACACTCGAAGACGCGCCGGCAACCCAAACGGTTGAACTCCGCACCTTAAACTCAATGCTTCCCCTATGGACGCGAAACAAGCAGGAAATCAAAAAAGAAGAGTACCATCTTTTCTACAAAAACCTGTTCCATGACTGGGAAGATCCGCTGGAGATCATCCACTCCAAGGCCGAAGGCACGGTGGAATATACGGCTTTGCTGTTTATCCCCTCCCATGCGCCCTTTGATTTTTATGATCCGAAATTCTCCTCTGGCATTCAGCTCTACTCGAAGCATGTCTTTATCATGGACAAATGCCAGGACCTTCTCCCCGAATATCTGCGCTTCGTCCAGGGCTTAGTAGATTCTCCCGATTTCTCCCTCAACATATCCCGGGAGCTTCTGCAGCATAGCCGGCAATTGAAACTCATCGGCAAGAACCTGGAAAAAAGCGTACTGAAAACCCTGGGGAATTTACTGGCCAACGACCGGCCCAACTATGAAAAATTCTGGCAGGAATTTGGCCGAGCCCTTAAAATCGGTGTATATACCGACTTTGCCAGCCGGGATAAGCTGAAGGATTTACTGCTCTTCGCCTCCTCTCATTCCAACGATGGGCTGACCACCCTTGACGACTATGTCAAGCGAATGAAGGAAAATCAAAAAGTCATCTATTACGCTACCGGCAAAGACCGTGCTTCGGTGGAACGGCTGCCGCAAATGGAGCTTTTACGGGAAAAGGACATTGAAGTTCTCTATTTGTTCGACCGCGTAGACGAATTCGTTATCGACGCCCTCATGGAATATAACGAGAAAAAATTTCATTCCGTCAGCCGCGGTGAATTAAACCTGGATGATATTGATTCGCCGGAGGCTAAAAAAGAAGCCGAGGCACTGGACAAGGAAAACGATTCTCTCCTCCAGGCTATCAAAGAACAGCTCAAAGAAAAAGTAACCGATGTTAAAATCAGCCACCGGTTAAAATCCAGCGCTGTCTGCCTTGTGAGCGGCGACAACGGCATCAGCCTGTCCATGGAGCAAATCCTGGCGGATATGGACAACAAGGCCTTCAAAGCAAGCCGTATTTTGGAACTGAATCCCCATCACGACGTTTTCGCTGCTTTAAAACAGTTGCATGAAACTTCTCCCGATTCCGCCTCATTCCATGATTATTGTGAACTGCTCTATGTCCAGGCGCTATTAATTGAAGGTCTCCTTCCCGACGATCCCAGCGGCTTCGCCAACAAAGTCGCCGACTTAATGGCGCACAAGTCGTAAGGGGCGATGATTGGCTGTTAGCTGTTGGCGGTTGACGGTGAGCCCATAGCCCATATCTTTAAAGGTGTCATTGCGAGCCGCAGCGAAGCAATCTCCCCCCGGCTCCGATATTGCCTCTCCAGCGTTGAGATCGCCACGGCTGACGCCTCGCGATGAAAGATCGATGAACCCATCGCCAGAAATAAAAAGGTTCTAAACCATACACTTGGTTTAGAGCCTTTTTATTTCAGCGGCACCTTGATCCGTACTTTTGTACCCTTGCCTTTTTCGGATTTAATCGCCAATTCACCGTTCAGACTGCTCATCCGTTCTCTCATACCGATCAAGCCAAAATTTTCATTGCCGATGTGCTCAGCATTGTCAAACCCGCATCCGTCATCTTCCACCACAGCCGAAATAAAGCTGGAACGAAATTCAATTACGAGCCAGACATTTTTGGCAGCAGCGTGTTTATCCACATTGTTTAATGCTTCCTGAATAATCCGGAACAGTCCGATTTCCAAATAAGATTCCAACCGCTTCTCTTCGCCGATAATCCGAAACTCGACCGCAAGGCCGCTTCGTTCCTTCAGTGTATCCAAAAATCGCTTTACCGTCGGCGCCAGCCCCAGATCATCAAGAGTCATCGGCCGAAGGTCGAAAATAATCTTGCGGGTCTCTTTCAAGCAGGATCGGACCTGTTCCCGCAGATCACTCAGTTCCGTCTTGGCTCGCACTAGATCAATATCAACCAGCCGCTCGCAAACTTCAGCCCGGAAAACCACATTCGCCATAGACTGGGCCGGACCGTCATGAATCTCTCGGGCCACTCGCCGCCGTTCTTCCTCCTGGGCCTGAATAATTTTAGCGCCAAAAATCTGACTCTGCTGCAGCGATTCAATATGGGTCACCACGTTCCCCATCTGGTTCCCCAAATATTCCATGGCCACGCCGACCTGGGACACCATATTCTCCGCTTTTTCGACCGTATCTTTTAATGATTTCAGCCGGATTTCCAAATCGTCCCGCTGATGTCGCAGGTTCTGCTCATGTTCCCGGGTCACCGCCAGATCCACCTGCAGATTGTTTGCTTCCTCATAGGCTTTGCGAATATCCTCTTCCTTGTATATCCGAAAGTTGCGGCTGACCTCCACCAACCGCAGCCGGGCCCGCCGCTCCTTTTTCACCAACTCGTCAACCTTGAAAATTATATCCGCCGTTTCTTGCTTAGCTCGCTCCACATCCTTTTTGACATTCTCCATCTCGTTACGGGCTGCTTCATAAATGTCAAAAATCTGATCTTTCCCTTTTTCAATGGCTTTTATCGTATTTTTAACAATTTTATCGAGAGCTTTTACATCCAATTTCTTCATATCTACATTTCTCATGCTTTCACCCTATCACAAATTCTTATCACTATTTTTCAATTCGCCTCACCAGTCCGCTATTCCTTCCGTTTAGATCAGGAAATGCAACCGGATTGCCCTGAACCTCCGGATTGCCGACAAGAAAAGGAATACCCCGGTTGACTCTTTAGAGCCAGCCTTTGCTTGTCAATACGATAACCAGCAGTGTCATGCCCTGGGTAACCACAAAACCTGCCGTTGCCACCTTCAGTCCTAGCTGACGACCGAAAATAGCAAAATGGCGCGGCAAAGAACCGATAAAGAAATCATACACATTATGCATCAGGGATATACTCAACAGCAAAGGGACCACAATGTCTGCGGGCACTACTCCATCGTAAAAAGCTGCCCCTACGGCGGCTACCCCGCCGATCATACTCACCATACCCGCCCCGACCAGCGAGAGTATAGTACCGTCCAATCCAAGCCTGGCCAGCAATGGGATCTGTTCTGCCAACTGATTCAAATAACCTGTCTTAATAAACAGCATAACTACAAAAGACATTCCTGCCATCCAGGCAGACATAACAACCAGCGGCTGCCCCGTCTTTATCAAGGCATCTTTTACTGCCCGTACCCAATCTATCTTTACAACCTTCTCTTGCTCCGGGTTAACGTCGTCTTCTCTTTGTATGGTGCTAACCAGCCTGGCATAAAGAATGCCTACCAGAGATGTAGTTAAAAAAGCCATAAAATAAATAGTCAAAAAATGCACGGCAATATTCCAGGGATACATTGACAACATAATCGGAATAAAGGAGAAAATGAAATACTGCAAAACAGAGGGCGCCTTAGCTACCATATTGGCGGCAATCACTTCCTGGACGGTAAGTCCGGCCCGGATTCGGGACTGGGCTACCACTGCCATACCTGCCGTACGATCCCCGATCGCCAACACAACCGACAAGGCACAAACCGCCGGTAATCCGGTGATTTTGGTTATCCAGGGTATAAGACGACGTCCGTTTATCCCCCCGTCGCAGCAGTCCGCAAGATTAGCCAGGAACAACCCGATAAACAGGGAAAAACAGACGTTCTTCATAATATCAAAAGTAGCCCAAAACGCCGTAGTCAATAACTCCATTATTTTGTCTTCCTCTCAACAGGTGAACAACCCCATACAAAGCTTAAAAAGCCTTGTATGGGGTTGTTCTATCCCTGCTATCAACCGGCGGTAGCCAGCTGCTTTTTCGCTAGTTCAACCTGTACCTCTTCCCAAACGATAATGGCGGTTTTGGCGAAGCCGTTAAACACCGTTGCCGAAGCTGAGGTATAGGAACCGCAATTGGGAACCAGAATCAAATCATCCATTTCCAACGGAACCGTCAATTTATCCTTGAATAGAATATCCAGGGAATCACAGCTGGGGCCGGCAAAGGTGGCCGGAATTTTTATGCCGGTTTTAAAAGTCTCCAGTTCGAAGTCCCAATGGTCAAAGATGATCCCGGAAAAAGTTCCGTATAAACCATCATCCAGGAAATACCACTGCTGGTTGTTCCGCTGCTGGGTACCAATGACCCGGGTAATCAGGTTGACTGCTGTGCCGCAGATGAAGCGGCCTGGCTCGGCCCATATTTCGATACCGGGAAATAACCGGTTTAACTCAGCACTGATCGTCCCAGCCATCGACGCTACATCCACGTTGGCGTTCCAGGCGGGAATGGGAAACCCGCCGCCAATATCCAGAATTCGAAAATCAAAACCTGCCTGTTTTGCTGCCTCAAACAGGCCATGACAAATTTGGAGTGCGTCTACATAAGCCTGAGCACTGGTAGTTTGGCTGCCAACGTGGAAACAAAGCCCCGCCACATCCAGGCCCTGATCCCGGGCAATTTTCAAAAGCCGCAGCGCATCATCGGCATGAGCGCCGAATTTCTTATTCAAATCCACCAATGCCTTGGGATTGTCCACCCGAATCCGCAGCAATACGGTGCTTCCCGGTATCGCCCTGGCCATTTTATGGATTTCGCTTTCACTGTCAAAGGTAAATTTATATACACCGGTACGCTTCGCTACTGCCAACCCAACAGGAGTTTTCACCGGATTAGCGTAAACCATGCGCTCAGGCGCAATGCCCATTGCCGTCAGAGCCAGCATCTCGCCGTCTGAAGCAACATCAAAATGAGAGCCAAGCTCAGCCAAGGTCCGAATAATCCGTTCGTCCGGATTGGACTTGACCGCATAATGAATTTTCACTCCCGGCAAATGCGACGCCAGAAAATTATAATTTTGCGCAATCTGCTCCACCGACAGCACTAATAATGGCGTACCGTAATTCTTAGCTAATTCTTCCACCGCAATTTTTGATAATCTGAAAAATTTGTCCATTATCGCTCTCCCATCTTTCTTTATGTTTTCTTAAAAAGTCACGATATGATTTTACCACACCTGCAAAAAATCGCAATAAAAAACAGTAATATTTAAAAATTTATTTTCTGTGTATAATCCAGACAATAATCGAGATAATATCTAGTGTAGGGTTCGTAATGGTCGAGCCAAGATTGGTGCCGGATCGAATGTACGGTTCGGCATTAGTCGGCCAAAGATTGGTGTCAGGTCAAAGGGTTTGGCATCAGTCGGCGGGCAGATCGTCATGTGTCTTGTAAGGCTGTACGGCAGCCCAACTGTTGTCGTGTGGTCAAAAGGGATGTATGGCGGTCGAGCTAAGACTGTCAAGGGTTCCGGAGAGGCTTCCCGGGAGCCGGTACAAAGATGGGTCTATTGTTGTCGGGAGATTGCAGTAGGTTCGGCAGGTATCTTTGGCAGTCGAGCAAAGGTCGGTACCGGTTGTGTAATGCTTGTGGGTAGTCGAAAGATTGCGTATAGGTATGTAAGGATCGGTATTGGCTGTAGCGTAGATCATTACGGGCTCTTGTTATTTGTGATGAAAGGGATATGAGGTCGCCTCATATCCCTTTTCTATGTTAACCAAATTTTAATATAATCTTAATTTCAGCATCTTCCTTCTTTGCTATACTGTAAGATAAGTTCCAGTAAAAGCGAAAGGAAGGGATCTCTGTTGCGCGAAACAATTACCGCCAACCGGATTACGATCTGTCCGGTCATCGGCAAACAAGTGGCTCAGCAAATATCGGCTTATTCATTACAAGAGGACGGCAGCACCGCCCGGCAGGAAATACTGACAAAATATTGCAGCGGCGAAGTAATTTGCAAAAGTACCGACTGCCAGTTTGTCGTCGGCCTGAAGGGAAAAATCTATACCGACCCTATCGACACGATTTATAAAGGCTTCGTCAAGTAGAAGCCTTAGGAACCTTCCATTGTCTGCAGGGCGTTTTGGAACATACTGCCGATCTGATCCGGCAGTTCCAGATTCGTCTGAAACTCTACATATCCTTTGTAAGGCGTCGCTCCGTAAATGGTCAGATAGTCCAGCGGCCGGCAGCCGAATATCTCCAGACTGCCAAACCGGGACTGATACAGCGCCTGATGAAAATCAACCGTTACTTCATTGCCGCGAATGTTCATGTCAAGTCCCTGACCGGGATCAATATGACCGACAACCTTGGTCACCATGGCCAGACTGACCCGGGAAAAAATCCAGGACAAGAGCGGCTTATCCGGCAATTTTTTATCCAGTGCCTTTAATTTGATGACCGAGTGGTCTTTATCGTGCTCCATTTGTTCCACCTGACAAACCATCACCACCCGGCCAGCCTTTTTCGTCAAAGCCGTTACTTTCAGTTTGTGGTCTTCCTGGGATTCGATGGTCAGCTTCTGAACCTGCTCACCGTCCTCCAGCGCCATATCCAATGATTGATTGATCACATCATCCGGCACAGACACTTTACCGGCCTGAAGATTGCTAAAGGTCTGCAAATCCCAAGTTTCCCGCAGAATCGCAATTGCATTTGACAAATCCGGCAGCTTAGTGCCGGAACTCCAGCCCTGAATATTATCCGTAAATGATGCCGGCAATACTACAGGCATATCCATTGTACATCCCCCCGTATTCATGATTTCCTCACAACCGGACATTTTCCTGCAGTACCAGGAAACCTTGAGCCCCCGCAAAAATATTGCGAGGGCTCACTATTGCTACAACTATTATTTCCGGCTGCAGGTCTCGGCAACTTTGGCAAAAGCTTTGGCGCTGGCGGCGATAGTAGCCGCAATATCTTCCTCACTATGAGCCGCTGACATGAATCCGGTCTCAAACTGGGAAGGAGCCAGATAAATCCCCTGGTCCAGCATAGCATGAAAATAGGCATTGAATCCGGTTATGTCGGAACGTTTGGCGCTCTCGTAGTCATCCACCGGCTGATCGCTAAAGAACATTCCCATCATCGAACCCAGATGATGATACTGCAAAGCAAAACCGAATTTCTCCGCCTGGGCCCGGATGCCCTGCTGTAAAGCCGCCGTCTTAGCACCAATCTTCCGGTAAAAATCAGGATCAGCGGCAACAATTTTCAGAGTCGTAAGCCCGGCAGTCATAGCCAGAGGATTGCCGCTTAAGGTTCCGGCCTGATACACCGGACCGGCCGGAGCAATATGCTCCATAATATCCCGGCGTCCGCCGTAAGCGCCTACCGGCAGGCCGCCGCCGATGACCTTGCCTAAACAAGTTAAGTCCGGTTTAATGCCATAGATGGATTGGGCGCCGCCGTAAGCAACACGGAATCCAGACATGACTTCGTCAAAAATCAGCAGTGCTCCGTATTGGCTGGTAATATCCCGCACTTTGGCCAGATATCCTTCTTTGGGCAGCACCATCCCCATATTGCCGGGGACCGGTTCAATAATAACGGCGGCAATCTCCTCGCCCATGCGGCTAAACACTTGCGCCAATTCCGCCGCATTGTTATACGCCACCGTGATGGTGCCCTTAGCAACGCTTTCCGGCACGCCGGGGCTGTCGGGAACGCCCAAAGTCGTCGCTCCCGAGCCGGCTTTCACCAGCAGGCTGTCGTGATGACCATGGTAGCAGCCAGCGAATTTCACAATTTTATCCCGTTTCGTATACGCCCGGGCCAGCCGCAGTACGCTCATAGTCGCTTCTGTCCCGGAATTCACCATCCGTACCATTTCGATGGAAGGAACAGCTTTAGTCACCCATTCGGCCAGCTCCGTCTCCAGCAGCGTAGGCGCCCCGTAGCTGGTACCCCGGGCCAGCGACTGCCGCAATGCCTCGGTAACTGCCGGATGGGCGTGGCCTAAAATCATCGGTCCCCAGGAACCTACATAATCAATATATTCATTGCCGTCAATGTCAAAAATGTGACTGCCGGAGGCCCCGGCAATAAAAGGCGGCGTACCGCCCACACCGCGGAAGGAACGCACCGGACTGTTCACCCCGCCGGGAATGACTTGTTTTGCTGCGGCAAAAGCTGCCGTTGATTTTGTCAGATTCAATGCCATCTTCTGGCCTCCTTTGTAAGTAAGGGCTGTTGGCTGTTAGCTATTGGCTCATAGCTCATAGCGCATGGCGCATAGCACTTGGTAACGAGTACTGGGCTAAAGAACTACTAGTAGAAGCCTGCGGTCATTGCTCATAAGCGGAAGTCAAACATCGTGGCGGAGCGTTGGGCAATGTCTACCAGGCAGCCCCTTACTGCCTTTAACCTCTTACACTTTTTCTTTAAGCCAACGGGCAGCATCGAGGGCGTGATAGGTAATAATAATATCTGCGCCGGCCCGTTTCATGCCCACTAGGGTTTCCAACACAATCCGCTTCTCGTCAATCCAGCCCTTGGCGGCAGCTGCCTTAACCATCGCGTATTCGCCGCTTACGTTGTAAGTTGCAAGGGGCACAGCGAAATTATCCCGAACCTGTCTTACAACATCCAGATAGGCCATAGCCGGCTTGACCATGATAATATCAGCACCTTCAGCGACATCTAACTCTGCTTCCCGAATGGCTTCCCGGACATTGGCCGGGTCCATCTGGTAGGAGCGGCGATCGCCAAATTGGGGCGCCGAATCGGCCGCATCCCGAAAAGGCCCGTAGTAAGCCGAAGCATATTTTACCGCATAAGACATGATTGACACATCACTAAACCCGTTATCATCCAGTTTTTCCCGAATCGCCAGCACCCGTCCGTCCATCATGTCCGAAGGGGCGACCATATCGGCTCCGGCCTGAGCATGGCTAAGCGCTGTCTGCGCCAGCAACGGCAAGGTAGAGTCGTTGTCAACCTTTTCCCCGTTTAACATGCCGCAATGTCCATGGCTGGTGTATTCGCACAGACAAACATCACTCATTACTACTAATTCCGGTACTGCCGCCTTAATCTGGCGGATCGCCTGCTGCACCGGACTCTTAGGATCCCAGGCGCTGGAGCCTTGTTCGTCTTTATACTCCGGCAAGCCGAAAACCATAACTGCCGGAATTCCTAAAGAAAAAACTTCTTCGGCAGCCTGAACCGCCATATCTGAGGAAAGATGATAGATCCCCGGCATGGATGGAATTTCCTTTTTAACGCCCTTACCCGGCACGATAAAGAGCGGAAATACAAAATCGCCGACGTGGACTCCATTTTCCCGTACCAGCTGGCGAATTCCCGCCGATACCCGCAGGCGCCGGGGGCGAATAAACGGTGTTGTCATTTTGACTCCTCCTCATACAGTTGCTGAATGGCTGCCACTAAGCCGGCAATGGTATATTCATCGGCAATCACAGCCGGTGTAATTCCATGTTTCAAACAAGTTCCCGCGGTAATCGGTCCGATGCAGGCCACCTTGGTTTTGCCAATAAGTTCTGCTCCGCCCGGCCCCAGTAAAGCTAGAAAATTGGTAACAGTAGACGAACTGGTGAAGGTAATGACATCCACTTCACCATTCTTTAATTTTTCCGCTGCCATAGCACCGTCGGCTTCCCCGGCCACCGTCCGGTAGGCGGGGACCACGTCCACAACGGCTTCCATCTCCCGCAGCTTTTCCGGCAGCACATCCCGAGCCGCCAGCGCTCTGGGGATCAGAACCTTCATTCCCGGTCGAATGCGGCCCTGCAGAGCTGCCGCGATCCCCTCGGCACGAAACTGGGCTGGTACCACATCGGCCAGGATGCCGTACGTTTTCAATTTTGCCGCTGTTTGCACCCCAATAGCTGCCACTTTGGCCTTAGCCAGCGCCCGGGAATCACGGCCCGATTCCCACAACCGCCGGAAAAAATGCTCCACCCCATTCACACTGGTAAAAATCAGCCAGTCATAGACAGGTAACGCAGCAATGCTCCGATCAAGAAACTCATAGCTTTCCGGTGGTACGATTTGAATGGCCGGAGTTTCCAGACAGGCGGCTCCCAGTTCTTCCAGCCGGCAGGTCAGCATACTGGCCTGCTCTCTGGCCCTGGTAACCAATACGGTCTTGCCAAACAAGGGCTTGCGGTCAAACCAGGCCAGCCGCTCTCTCAGCCGCACCACATTGCCCACCAGGAAAATAGCCGGCGGCTTAAAGCCATGTTCCTCAACATCCTGGGCCGCTTTGCCAACCGTCGTCGTCAGTACCCGCTGCTCCGGCTTCGTTCCCCAGCGAATGACGGCAGCCGGTGTCTCCGCCGAACGACCGTTTTCCATCAGTTTAGCGGTAATGTAGGGCAGATTTTCCACGCCCATCAAAAACACCAGCGTATCTACACCGGTAGCCAGTTTATCCCACTTTATCGTCGATTCACGTTTCGTAGGATCTTCATGGCCGGTAACCACGGCAAAAGAAGTGGCTATCCCCCGGTGAGTCACCGGAATGCCGGCATAAGCCGGTACGGAAACAGCAGACGTAATGCCGGGAACCACTTCAAACGGAATCCCGTTCTCCACCAATTTCAGCGCTTCCTCGCCGCCCCGGCCAAAAACAAAAGGATCGCCGCCTTTCAGACGAACCACCTTTTTCCCTTCCCGGGCTTTATCCACCAGCAGCTGATTAATTTCTTCCTGGCGCATTGTATGGTGGCTGGACGCCTTGCCCACATAAATCAGTTCCGCATCCGGCCGGACATACGCCAGCAGCCGGTCATCCGCCAGCCGGTCATAAACAAGTGTATCGGCATTTTTTATGTACTCCAGCCCTTTGACGCTGATCAGTTTGTAATCACCGGGGCCCGCCCCCACAAGATAAACCATACCTGGCATACTTTCTTCCTCCTACAAATGCAGTTATCATAAAGCTGTCATTGCGAGCGACAGCGAAGCAACCTCTGGGTCTAATATACTAGAAAATCAGCTGACTGTAAGCTCAGCCAATATCTCCCGGCCGCCGGCCGCCAGCATTTTTTCCGCCAGCGCCGTGCCTAATTCAGCCGCCTTATTGCAACTGCCGCTAACCTTGTCCCGTACCTGACGGGTGCCGTCTACTGTTAAAATAACCGCTTCCAAAGTCAATTGCCGCCCGGACACCATCCCATAGACACCCACCGGAATCTGGCAGCCACCTTCCACCTTCTTGAGATAAGCCCGCTCCGCCGCTGCCGCGAACCGAGTCTCCGCATCATTTAAAAACTCCAAAACAGCCAACACATCCTGGTCGCTTTCCCTGGTTTCAATTGCCAGCGCGCCTTGTCCCACCGCCGGCAGACAAATTTCCCGGGGCAAAACCTGGGTAATTTGCCGTTCCCAATTTAATCGCTTGAGCCCGGCTGCCGCCAGCAAAATGGCGTCCAGGTCATTGGTTTCCAGCTTTTTCAGCCGGGTATCCAGATTTCCCCGCAAATCGACAATCTGCAGATCCGGTCGGTATTTTAAAAGCTGAGCCCGCCGCCGCAAACTGGATGTACCCACTTTTGCCCCCTGAGGTAAAGCGTCTACCGTCCGATAGCGGGGGCTGATTAAGGCGTCGCCGGCGTCAGCCCGTTTGGTGATAGCTGCCAGAACTAAGCCTGCCGGCAATTCGGTAGGCATATCCTTCAAACTATGGACCGCCAAATCAATCTCCCCGGCCAGCATTTCATTTTCCAATTCTTTTGTAAACAATCCCTTACCGCCAATTTTAGCCAAGGGCACATCAAGAATTTTATCGCCGGTGGTCACCACCCGTTTCAGGCTGACCTCGATGCCCGCATACTGCTGCCGAATTTTGTCGGCGACAAAATTCGCCTGCCATAAAGCCAGTTTACTGCCGCGCGTACCGATAACAAGCTTTTTCTTCACTCTCGCTGCTCTCCTCTATGGAATCAAGTTTAAACAAGCCACAGATCGCATCTAAATAAAACTGCTCCTTGTCGGTGCCGGCAGCTTCATTCAGCCGCACCATCGGATCCCGCAGCAATTTTCGCACAATCATCCTGGACATATTCTCCATAATTTTTCGTTCTTCCGGCGGAATATCCGGTAGTTTCGCCAAGGCCCGTTTCATTTCCCGCCGCCGCATTCGCTCGGCTTTGTCCCGCAGCTTCGCCAAGGTCGGCTGATAGGAAAGATAGCGGAATTTCGCCACCAGCTCAGTCTGTTCGTCGTCAATAATTATTTCCGCCGCTTTCGCTTCCTGTTCCCTCAGCCTGATATTCGACTCCACAACTGCTTCCAAATCGTCAATATTATATAAACTGACGCCGTTAATCGCCGCCACTTCCGGTTCCACATCCCGGGGCACTGCAATATCAATAAAAATAATCGGCCGTCCCTGCCGCTTGGGCATCAAATGAGCCACATCCCAGGAACGGATAATATAATGAGGCGCACCGGTGGATGTTATGACAATATCCACCTTGCTGGCAGACTGCATAAATTCTTCAAAGGGAATAACAACTCCCCGGAACCGCTCCGCCAGCTCTGCCGCCCGGTTATAATTCCGGTTGGATACGAATACCGTTTTCACCCCGTTGGCTACCAAATGCCGGGCCGTCAGCTCACTCATCTGTCCGGCTCCTACAATCAGCACTGTGGATCGGGATAAATCGCCAAATGCTTTCTTGGCCATCTCCACTGCCGCATAGCTCACCGAGACGGCGCTGTGAGCTATTCTTGTCACCGTACGAACCTTTTTCCCCACGGCAATGGCCCGGTTGAACAAAGTGTTCAGCACCGTACTCGTCGTACCCACATCCCGGGCAATAGAATAAGCCTTCTTTACCTGGCTCAAAATCTGTCCTTCGCCGATAACCAGGGAATCCAGACTGGAAGACACCCGAAATAAATGATGGATACATTCTTCCCCGGTATAAAAAAATAAAAACGCCCGGGCATCCAGAGGATTGTCGGCCATGCGACCCAAAAACTGAACCATGACCGGTTCAGCGTCGTCCGCATCATCCACCACAGCGTACATTTCAGTACGATTGCAGGTAGACAAAAGGACACATTCACTAAGTTCCTCATATTCATGCAGATGCTTCAGGGC
This sequence comes from Veillonellales bacterium, assembly GCA_039680175.1. Classification (NCBI taxonomy): domain Bacteria; kingdom Bacillati; phylum Bacillota; class Negativicutes; order Veillonellales; species Veillonellales bacterium. The sequence continues at coordinate 72,174 of JBDKTO010000083.1, forward strand.
CGTTTTGACCTGTTCCTCGGAAAAAGAAAAACACTCCCGCACCTCAACCGGCGCGGTCTTATGATTCAGTCCCAATACAACCAATTGCATGCCTGATCCCTGCCTCCGCCTCTTCAATTCGGCCCTGCCGGAGCAGGTCCAATACATTTTCATCTATGGTTTCCCGCCAAAAATACTCCCGCTGTTTTGCTGTTGCCAGCCGCTGTTTCATTTCCTGGCGTACTTTAGCGATTAAAGTCAAATATATACCATATTCCATTCCATACCGCTCCGATAATTCCTGCCGCAATCGCCTGGCCAATGCCGGACTCTTACCGCCGGTGGATACCGTTAACAGTAAATCCCCCTGCACTACCTGAGCCGGAACATTAAAATCACCTAATTCGGGCGAATCGACTACGTTTACTAACGCGCCCCGGCAACGGGCCTCTTCTGCCGCCGATTGGTTGACTTCCGGATTATCGGTGGCACAGATTACAATAAAAAAGCCCTGTAAATCTCCCTGCCGATAGGGCCTGTCCACATGCAACAGCTGCCGATTCCCGGCCAGTTCGGCAAGACGTGGCGTCAGCTTTGGACTAAACACCGTCACCTCAGCCCCGGCAGCAAGCAGCGACTCCGCTTTGCGCCGGGCAACCGCCCCGCCGCCAAGAACAGCGCAGGGTCTCCCGGCAATTTGCAAATTGACCGGATAAAAAGGCATATGCTCACCCTCTCTTATCTTAGCACATTTCACGCAAAAAAGGTATTTCCCCCTGCTAGCACTTTTTGCCGCTGCCAGACAGTTCCTCCCCCGGTACAGCCAGACCCCTGGCTATGCAAACCGGCCGGTTGTCCTCGTCCGGCCAGATATCAGCCTTTACCCGGAACACACTTTCCAGTGTCCGGGGGGTAATCACCTCAGCGGGCGTTCCCACTGCATACAGACCGCCGTGCTGCAACACGGCAATGCAGTCAGAGTAGCGGGCCGCCTGATTAATATCATGAAGTACCATGACCACTGTAATCTTTTCTTGTTTATTTAGCTGAGAAATTAAAGTCAGAATTTCCAATTGATGAGAAATATCAAGATAAGTCGTCGGCTCATCCAGCAGTAGCAACCGGGGTTTTTGCGCCAAGGCCATAGCCAGCCAGACCCGCTGCCGTTCCCCGCCGGAAAGCGTCCCCACCAGCCGCCCCGCCAGCCGGGTCAAGCCGGTCTTTGTCAGTGCCCATTCAATAGCCTTTCCGTCTTCTTCCCGGGTATTCCGCCACCATCGCTGATGGGGGAACCGGCCGTATTGAATCAGATCGTAAACGGTGATATCCCCGGGTGCCTGGGGAGACTGGGGCAGAACCGCCATTTTACAGGCTAACTCCACGGCGCTGTAGGAATGGAGCTGTCGGCCGTCCAGCAGAACGATTCCCTGCTGCGGTTTAATCTTGCGGGACAGCGCCTTTAGCAGCGTACTTTTGCCCGAACCGTTGGGCCCGATAATCGATACGATCATCCCCGCTTCGACTACCAGGGATAAATCCTGAAAGAGGGGTTGATCACCGAAATCAAGGAAAATGTGTTGTGCTTCCAGCATAATTATATTTCCTTTCGCAGCAAATACAGAAAGAACGGCGCTCCGGCAAAAGCCATGATAATCCCTACGGGAAGCTCCACCGGAGCAAAGAGAGTCCTGGCAAAAGTATCGCTCAGGGTAATCACGGCAACTCCCAGCAAGGCAGATGCCGGGATCACATAGCGGTAATCCGAGCCGATCAGCAGCCGAGCCGCATGAGGCACCACCAAACCGACAAACCCCAGCAGTCCGGCAACACTGACGGCGCTTGCCGCCAGCAAAGCAGCCAAAGCCGTCATTGCCAGACGGGTGCGTTCCACCGCCAGCCCCAGTCCGGCTGCCACTTCATCTCCCAGTTCCAGGATGTTCAGGCTGCGGGAGCTGAAGAGGGCAAGAACAGCACCGAGCAGAGTATAGGGCAGTATCGCATAAAAATGGGGCCAGCTCCGGGCCGACAAACCGCCTACCATCCACAGTAAGGCTCCATGAACCTTATCACTGTAAAAAACCAGCAATGCGGCAATTCCCGCACCGAGAAAAGCCGATACGGCGACTCCTGCCAAAATAATGCGTACTGGCCGAATCCCGCCTTTCCAGGCCAAAAGATAAATTGCCATCGCCGCCGCCATCGCCCCTAAAAAAGCCACCGGTGTCAGCAAATACTGCCACTGTGGCAGCACAATCAGCACCAGAATGCCGCTTAAGCCTGCGCCGGAGGAAATGCCGATAATATGAGGATCGGCCAAAGGACTCTTCATGATCGACTGCAGGATCGCGCCGGACAAGGCCAGGTTGAGACCGACAAATGCCGCCACCAGCGTCCGGGGCAGCCGAATATTCCAGATAATCTGGTTGGGAAACTCCTCCGGCCACAGCAGCGTGTGCACTATTTCCCCAAAGGAAATATGCACCGAACCCTGGGTCAGGCTTAGAAGAATCCCGCCAACTGCTGCCAGCAGCAGGACGCCAAGCATGCAGAGCCGCCGGCCGGTCCGATCCGTACGCCGGATAGAAGAACATTTACCTGTCACTGCCATATACCTCAGGATAAATAAGCTTAGCCATATATTGAAAGGCTGCCGGCATTTGCAGTCCCGGATTTAACAAAAACAAATCGGCAGGCAGAAAATATACTTTCTGCCGCTGAACCGCCCGCAGGCTGGCCCAGGCCGGATTGCTTGCCACATCGGCCTGCATCCTTTTTTCAATTTCCGCCTGGCTGCCCATTGTCACCACAAATAAAGCGTCCGGATCCGCCGCCACCAATGTTTCTAAGCTGTAAGGAACCATATTGCCACCGGTATGAAGAGAATCACTGCCGGCGGCGATATTCGTAAATCCAAGTGCTTTGGCAATACTGCCGGCAATTGTGGAATCCATTTCTACAGTTACGCTTTTGGCCGTGGCATGTAAAATTGCCACTTTCACAGGAGGCCCCGCCGGTACTTTTTCCACTACAGCCTGCATCTGCAGCCGGACCTGCTCCGCAACTTGTTCCGCCCGGTCCGGCGCGCCAACAATTTTACCGAATAAATCAATAGCGGCAAAGCTATCGTCAATTGTCTTGTATTTCAGTGTGATCACTGGAATATGGCTATTCCCCAACGGAGCAACAAGATCTTCATGCATTCCCTGCATGGCGATCACCAAGTCCGGCTGCAAAGCCGTCACCTTTTCCAAGTTAATATTATACACATAACCGACTTCCGGTATCGGCAAAGCCGCCTGGGGAATAGCATCGGTTTTGGAACTGGGCCGACCGGCGGCATTCCCGCCAACCGCATACAGCAATTCCAGAAAAGACGGTGACAGCACAACAATCCGTTCCGGCTTTTTCGGTATCGTAATCGTCCTGCCCGTACTGTCCTGCACTACGAGATAAGCCGGAGCGTCTGCTTTCCTGGGAGAAGTGGAAGATTGTCCGGGAAAACAGCCAGCGGTTAAAAATACAGCCAGCAGCAAGGTGACTGCCAGCAAAAAAAAACGTTTATTCAAAACTTTTCCTTCCCTTCCGCGGTCGCCGTAAAACAAATCACTCCTGTTTCCGGCGGGTAAGAATTGTCGAAAGATAGTTGGGACGAGTTTCACTATCGAGGTCCTTTAACCAATGAACTTCTTCATCCTGCAGACCGCAACGGCTGATCATAACACCTTGTTCTAAAAACCCGTGTTCTTTCAGCTTGGTAAGAACCTGCGGAAAATTCTTATACACTTTCATTAAAACTGCATGATCCGCCACCGCCAGAATCTTGTCCAGCTTTTCTTCCGCCATTGTCGCCGGAATAATGCTCAGAATATTGTCCCCTTCCACGATTGGGTAGCCCAATTTGCTGCCAATAGCGCAAAAAGCGGGAACCCCCGGAACCGTTTCCACCGAATAGCCGGCCCCGGCAATCAGCCGGTATACATAAATATAAGTGCTGTAAAACATGGGATCTCCCAGGGTTAAAAAAACAACTTTTTTCCCTTCGTCCAGCAAACCGGCGATAATCTGTCGATTATTTTCCCAGGCTTCCTCCAGCGTATCCGCATGGGAGACCATCGGAAACACCAGTTTAACAATATCAGCTTCCGCTTTAAGAAAAGGCCTGGCAATTGTCAGCGCCACGCTGTCTTCCTTCTTTTCCGTCTTCGGAGCGATAATCACATCTGCCGCCTGAATCACCTGAACCGCTTTTAAAGTAAGCAGCTCCGGATCGCCGGGACCAACGCCGACACCGTAAAATATTCCTCTCATAAGCAACCTCCAGTAATGTAATTTTCTAGGAAATAAACTGTACAAAATCAACCCTAACACTTCAAAAAAGGTTAGGGTTGACTCCTATTAACAATCTATTGCAACAACAATTTTAGCTTAGCACAAGCAGTAGAGAATATGCAAGCGACAATTTCTTACCGGCTAAAAAGAATGGGTGAAAGTTGCTTCAAACTTTGTGTTATCCTGTCCGCCGCTAATCGTCTTTTGCTGCTTATACGTCAGCTCCACTCCATCGGCATCACTGAATTGATGGGTCACCCCATAATAGACACCCCGGTTATCATTGTCAAAATCGCTTTGCTGCCCCATATCCCCGTTGGTCTCTACCCGGAATCCGGTAATATACAAAGCCGTTTTCACATCACAATTATAGTTCCAGGTGACTGCATAGGCTTTATTTTCATTTGAACTGTTTGATTTTGCATATTCGGCCGTCAGACTATGCTTGCCGAAACTGCGGGTTCCATCAACAGCCCAGTGATTGGTATTTTCGCCGCCGTCATAATGATACCGACCCAGGGTAAGGCCAAAATTAAAATCATCTCTGGGGCTGTAGCCGGTCCGAATGGCGTATATTCTATTGTTATCGGAACCCGCGTTATCCTCCTGGGCAAACAGCGCTGAAATATCCATCGCACCAACCTTGCCGGCAGCGGAAATCCCATCCACAAAATAATGCTTGCCAACATTGGAGTCCGACCGGCTGTATAAAAGTGCGGTAGTTCCGACCGTCGCATCCTGACGGCCGATTTTATAAACCATATGGTCCCGCGTGTACGTCAGCCCGAATTGATCCAGGCCAATGACTGATTTTTTACCATCACGATAGGCAGCCGTGTTATAATCGGCCAGTT
>JBDKTO010000084.1 GCA_039680175.1 Veillonellales bacterium
TGGAGCCAGATCACCGGCGGCAGAGGCTTCGTTTCGGCAGCTTCCACCACAGCCGGAATCATGGTCGGCGCTAGCCCTAAAATACCGGTAATCGCAACACACGTCTTAAGAAAGCTTCGCCTGCTCAAGTTTTTTTTCTGGAATACATCCCATAAGGTATCTCTTTTTTCCATATGTACCCGCCTCATTCTTATTTATACTACAAAAAAGGAGTGCCGGATTATATTTCGGCACTCCGACACTCCTATCAGATAGACGTCAGATTGCGTTCTATCTCGTAAACCAGCTGTAAGAAACAGACTTATATTTTGATATTTTTTAGTATTCAACCGTACCGAAAGGCCACCCCGAACGTACCCCGGGGATAAGTCCATTTGGCAATGCCTTTTTGACTGCACATGACCCGGCAAGTGCCACATTCCAAACAGCCGGCATAATCAAAGTTAATTTCGCCGTCTTTCAATGTATACAAAACGGCCGGACAAATAACCAAACACGGCTTATCCTTACATTTTGCACAAATTGTTTTATCAATAACAATATGGGGCTCCTCTTCGTCTACAGCAAACTTATCAAATCCCAACAGTTCTTCCGCTCCATGTTTTTTCACTGTCATATCGAGGTGACCCCCTTCCAACCATCGGCTACTAATTGCCCAATTGAAACATGTTTCTTCGCAATTTTTCTCATGGCCTTCGGCATTTTTTCAGGAACATTGCCATCCACGGTGAACATGAACTTTAGGGCATCATTGGCCAGTTGCGGGTAGGCTTTAGCCATTCTCGGTATAGCCGTGATTTCCGGCCAGCCCGCAAACAACTTTAGGGTCGGAGTGAGATTGAGTTTTTCCAGTTCTCTCACATAGTTTGGTCCTACTTCCGCTCCACTTCGAGCGCTAATGATAGCCCGTGCCGCAGCAACGCCACTGACGATAGCCAGATCGATGCCCCGCAGGATGGTGCCGGTATTGATACAAAACCCGGCTGCATCGCCAACAACGACAAACCCATCCCGATAGAGCTTTTTGGGAACGCCCTTAAGGCCACTTTCAGGAACCAGATGTGCACCATATTCCACGGTGGTTCCGCCCTCAATTAAGGGATAAATGGCCGGGTGCAGTTTAAAGTCCTGATAAATTTCTTGAATGGATTTACTCTGTTTCGCAGCAGACTCCGGACTATAGACAATGCCTAACGAAATACTATCTTTATTGGTGTACAGGAACCCGCCACCTTGAATTCCTTCGGTACAACCAAGAATAACCCGAGCCGTTCCTTCATCCGGCCCGAGATTGAATCGCTGTTGAATGGTTTCGGCGGGAAGTTCGATGATTTCTTTAACCCCTACCCCTACCATATGGGGCGTAAGTTCACTGCACAGGCCTGCTTTCTGCGCCATAAAGGAATTGATTCCATCGGCAGCTATGACGATGTCGGCAACCATTTCGTCGTCTCCGGCTTTTACCCCGACAACCTTACCCTCCCGAATCAGCAAGTCGTCAACCCGAATGCCAGCTGCAACCATGGCGCCTTGTTCTTCTGCTTTGCCGGCAAACCACTCATCAAAGGGGGCCCTTAACACGGTATAAGACTGAGGCAAACTCGCTTTAAAAGTATAGTCTACATAATCAATCGTTACCCCACTGGTTTCACCCAGCAGCATGACCTGTTCCCGCACGACCTTACGCTCCAGCGGAGCCTGGGAATGAAGCCCCGGTTCAACTAATTCCAAGGCATAGGTGTAAAGACGCCCGCCGGTAACATTTTTACTGCCCGGACTGACACCGCGTTCAATCATTAAAATACTTTTACCTGCCTTGGCCAGTAAATAAGCACTTGCAGAGCCGGCTGGCCCGGCACCCACGATGATGACGTCGAATTTTTCCTCTTCACTCATTGGCTTCACCTACCCTTACTCTATCATCTTTTTCGTATCCACATAACTATTAAGACAGGCTCAGTTTATTTCAGTGCTTCCGTCAACAAAGGTACAATCTGGTAAAGATCACCTACTATTCCGTAATCAGCAGCAGCAAAAATTGGTGCATTTTCATTCGTGTCAATGGCTACAATAATTTTTGAATCACGGATTCCAGCAACATGCTGAATTTGCCCGGATACTCCCATTGAAAGGTACAGGCTTGGTTTTACCTTTTGCCCGGAAAGGCCGATATAGTTTTCATTTGGTAACCAATGATAATCTTCAGCAATGCTACGCGTACAACCGATCTCGGCACCAAGAACTGCCGCAAGATTCTGAGCAAGCAGTAAATCTTCCTTTTTACCCACACCTCTGCCAATACACACCAGTTTTTCTGCCGTTGCAATATCCGCACCCTGCCGTACAATGGGACATACGTTGCCAACTGCAACCGCAGCCTCCACTGCAACATTTACCTTAACAATTTCTCCGGTCCGGCTATTATCCTTAACCGGCACATCATAAGTACGCGGCGGAATGGTAGCCAGCCCAATCCCTCTTAGTACCTCTGTGCATACCGCCAATCCACCATACATCATTCTGTCTGTTTCAATGGCTCCGTCCTCGTAACGAACGGAGAAAGCATCAGTAACCAGTCCGGTTTTAAGGCGTGCTGCCACCTTGGCGGCCAAATCTTTGCCCCGTAAGGTTGCACCGATAAATACGGCCATAGGACTTTCCTTCGAAGCTAAATCAGCAACTGCCTGTGCATAACTTTCCGGCCAAGCACTGTCCCCTTTTAAAACAAATACTTTATCAGCGCCTGAAGCAATAAGTTCTTGCGCGTCTTGTTCAAAAATTGTAACCGCACACACCTGTTGCTGTGTCTTATCGGCCAATTCCCCGCCCAGTGTCAACAATTGCTGTGCAATATTGGTATCTTCAGAATATACCCAGATTCCTGCCATCATCTTTCCTCCTTTCTTTACAGTGCACCTTCTTTAGTAAGATTTGCTACAAGACTGGTCACCTTCTCAGCCGGGGTCCCCTCTTTATAGATTACATTTTTACGGCTCATAACAAAACCTTTAATGCTCTTAACATTATTTTTGGGCTCAGTATCTTCCATATTCAAGCCTAAATCGGCGATTTTCCATTCGGTAACCGGTTTTTTTGCTGCACCAAGAACCTGTTTCAGACTGGGAATACGTGGCTTATTGACCTCAGGCAAAACAGTAATCACCACCGGAATTTGAACGGTTACCACTTCGGTACAATCGCCGATTTTTCTGGTAGCTATAACTTTATTGCCTTCAATTTTCATTTCAGTAACGAATGTAATAACGGGAATATCCAGTAATGTCGCTACGCGGGGTCCTACTTGCTGCCCATAAGTATCGGCTGATCCTTCCCCGCAGATAATAATGTCATAATCACCCACTTTCCGCAAAGCGGCAACAAGGACATTGGAAGTAACAAAAGCATCCGCTTTTTCGGCAGCCGCGTCATTGATCCAGTATGCCTTTTCGGGTCCACGGGATAAGGCATCCTTAAGGGATTGCTTGGCAGTGCTTGTACCGAATGTAAGGCAGACTACCGAAGCGCCGCTCTTTTCAGCCTGTAAAACAGCTTCTTCAATCGCATTACGATCATATTCACTGATTTTATATTTCGCCCTGCTGGTATCCAATGCAAGATTTGCCGGATTAATTTTAATATCTTGTTCGTCTAAAACCCATTTGTAGCATACTACGATGTTAGGCATAATTCTGCTCCTTTCTTAAAAGGCAGGGGTGGGATGTCCCCCGCCCCTGTTTACTTTGCTACTTTCCAAAGCGTCCGCTAAATAATGGTTTGCGTTTTTCCACGAATGCTGTCATGCCTTCTTTCTGGTCTTCACTGGCGAAACAGGTACCAAATATATATGCTTCATACTGCATGGCATTGGGGATATCCATTTCCATACCCCGATTAATGGCATCTTTGGCCAAATAAACGGCGCTCGAACTTTTTTTCAAAATCCGTTTTGCTATCCCTTTTGCTTCCTCCAGTAGATTTTCCGGAGCCACTACTCTTTGCACCAAGCCGATACGCAATGCTTCCTGCGCATCCACCATATCGGCAGTATAAATCAAAAGCTTAGCCATTCCCCGTCCTACCAAACGAGCCAGCCGCTGGGTTCCGCCAAATCCGGGAACAATACCTAAACCCACTTCAGGCTGACCGAATTTTGCTGTCTCGGAAGCAATACGGATATCGCAAGCCATCGCCAACTCACAGCCGCCGCCTAAAGCAAACCCATGAACAGCTGCAATAACCGGCTTGGTGCATTGTTCAATCTTAAGAAATGTGCTTTGACCCTTTTCGGCAAAAATCTTGCCTTCGATCACATTCATATCTTTCATTTGCGTAATATCGGCACCGGCAACAAATGCCTTCTCGCCCGAACCGGTGAGGATAACCACTTTCACCGCATCATTGGCGGCAACCTCGTCAAAAGCCTGATTCAAGTCATCCAAAACCGCTGAATTTAAGGCATTCAATGCTTTAGGACGATTAATCGTTATTACAGCAACCCCGGCTTCTTCATTGAATAATAAATTACTATATTCGGACATTTCTATCTCCCCTTTATTTTTTTATATCGGCTGCCAGATTCATCGGCTCGTCTTTGAATATGCTGGCATCCATGATCTTAAGGGCAGGCGACACTATCACCCTGGCGTCTATCTGCGCTAAAACATCCCGTTCCAGCTCCACTCCCGGAGCGATCTCCGTTAAGACCAATCCGTCTTGCTCCAATGTAAACACTGCCCGTTCGGTTATATACACAACCGGCTGATGAATCGACCTGGCGTATTTTCCACTAAAGGTAACTTGTTCAACTTGGGGAATAAACTTTTTGGCTTTGCCTTCTTTTTCAATGATCAGCTTTCCATCCTTAACAACCTCTCTCAGTCCGCCAGCTGTTAAAGTACCACAGAATACCACTTTTTTTGCATTTTGGGAAATGTTGATAAAACCGCCGCAGCCTACTACTTTAGGGCCAAATTTACTGACATTCAAATTGCCTTCACTGTCTACCTGGGCAATTCCCAGACAAGTAACATCCAAATTACCGCCATCGTAAAAATCAAACATATACGCATGATCAATCATGGCTTCAACGTTCGCTGTCGCACCGAAACTTGACCCTCCTGCCGGTACTCCGCCAAAACCGCCGGCTTCCACGGTAAGAGTCATTAAGTCGCCAATTCCTTCTTCAGCAGCTACAGCAGCCACCCCTTCCGGTACCCCGATCCCCAGATTTACCCGACAATTCGGTACAAGTTCCATGGCGGCACGCCGGGCAATTACTTTCCGTTCATTCAGGGCTAACGGAGGAATCGCGTTTAACGGGATCCTAATTTCGCCATTGTAAGCCGGATTATAATATTCACCGAAAGTTTGATTAAATTTATCTTTATCACCGACAACTACGTAATCAACCAGTAGTCCGGGAACCTTCACCATCCGGGGATCAAGCGTTCCGCTAGCCGCAATCCGCTCAACCTCGGCGATAACGATACCCCCTTTGGCTTTGGCGGCACCGGCGGCTGAAAAGGCTTCACAATAGACAGCTTCCCGCTCCATCGTCAGATTACCCTTTTCATCTGCTGTACTGGCACGAATCAAAGCCACATCCAAAGGAAATGCCTTGTAAAACAAATACTCTTCGCCGTCCACTTCCATCACGCTGACAATATCCTCGGTCGTTTTTGCATTGAGTTTACCGCCTTCAAGCCGGGGATCAACAAATGTACCCAGTCCCACTTTTGTTAATACCCCCGGTTTTCCCCCGGCTGCCGCCCGGTATAAATGCGCCACCGTACCTTGGGGCAGATTATAACCTTCTACCAAGTTTTCATGAACCAAATTTCCCACTCTTGGTGCTAACCCATAGTGACCGGCAATAACTCGTTTCACCATTCCGGCATTACCAAAATGATTGGCACCACGTTTTTGGCTATCACCAATGCCGGCACTAAACTGGATTGTCAAATCACAAGGATGTCCAGTAGCTAAAAAACTCTCTTCGCAGGCAGAGCTCAGTGTCTCCGGATGATCATTGCCGACAAATCCGGTCAGGCCGACAAATGCGCCGTCTTTAATTAAGCCGACAGCTTGTTCTTTGGTAATTAATTCCATAATTATTCCTCCTTTAATTTACTATTTGCATCCAAAATTCTTCCCGGTTTTTAGTAAAGACCGGTAACCGTGTGGAAAAGAATGATGACAAATACCATACACGTCTTAATTACCGTCATGGCAAAAATATCACCATAAGATTGTCTGTGAGTTAAGCCGCAAACCGCCAGGAGCGTAATAACCGCGCCGTTGTGGGGCAAGGTATCCATCCCGCCTGAAGCCATGGAAGCCACTCTGTGCAAAATATCCGGTGACATGCCGATTGAGTTCGCCCAAGCCAGCCAGTCCTTGGACATTAAATCCAAAGCGATGGACATCCCGCCTGAAGCCGAGCCGGTTATACCGGCTAATACATTAACGGTAACTGCTTCCGACGGAAGCGGCGATGAACCAATGTGGATTCCCAATAAAGCGTTGGCAATGGATTTAAAGCCCGGCAAAGAAGCGATTACATTGCCATAACCAACTTCGGATGCAGTGTTCATGATCGCCAGCAAAGAACCGATCGTGCCGGCATTTAACGCCTTCTGCAAACCGCCTTTCGGCAGCCGGTTTAAGCCGAAGGCAACCGCCACAAAAATACCGCAAACCAAAGCCACAATCAGCGCCCATATGCCAACAACATTCTTAACGGCAGCTGCCGTCAGCGGCAGTTTCATGGCCTGGAAGGGAGCCAATAATCCGGTATCCCAGGTGAATACACTATTCAGAATAAAGTTAACTACCAACACTGTAAGCAAGGGTAGCATTCCCAATTTCCAATCCGGTAATTTCAGCTTTGTCTCATCGATCTCTTCCGGTTCATTGAGAGTATGAACTCCATATCCCTCACCCTTAGCCAATGCCGCTTTGCGCCGATGTGTTAACCACGTCATTCCCAGAATGAAAATCAATATACCGCCAGCTATGCCACTAATCGGAGCAGCGTAAATATTGGTTCCAAAGAAGTTTGTCGGAATCAGATTCTGAATTTGCGGCGTACCGGGAACACAGTCCATCGTAAAGGTAAAAGCCCCGAGAGCAATGGTACCGGGAAGCAGCCGTTTCGGGATATCCGCTTCCTTATACAAGGCAACAGCAAAAGGATAAACCGCAAAAACGACTACAAACAAGCTAACTCCACCATAAGTCAGAACAGCGCAGGCAAGAACAACCGACAAGATGGCTCGCTCTTTACCAAGTCCCTTAATAATGGCATGAGCGATGGCTTTGGCCAAACCGGTGTCTTCCATCACTTTACCGAATACAGCTCCCAGCATAAATACAGGGAAAAACAGCTTAATATAGGTGACGGCCTTAGCCATAAACAATTCTGTATACGCGGGCATAACGGAAAATCCTTGAAGCGCTGCCGCAAGCAAAGCAAAAATGGGTGCAAATAATATAACAGAAAATCCTCGGTAGGCGAAGAACATTAAGAGAAATAGGCTCAATATAATTCCCAAAACCTCCATATATTTCTCCCCTTTTGTTTTGAATGATAGAGCGGCTTGATCAAATCTGCCGCCCTATCATTTCGTTTTTTATTATCCGCTCTGCACTTTCCGGTCTTGAATTTTCTTAACGCAGAAGACTGCCTGACACAACCATCCGTTGAACTTCATTGGTGCCTTCATAAATCGTGCAAATCTTAGCATCCCGATACAATCTCTCAACCTTAAAATCTTTAATATAGCCGTAGCCGCCATGAATTTGAATGGCCTTAGAACAGACAAAATCGGCTGTTTCCGAGGCAAACATTTTAGCCATAGCCGCTTCCTTGCTAAAGGGTTTCCCGCTATCTTTGGCTGCTGCAGCCTGGTAAGTCAACAGGCGGGATGCCTGAAGTTTGGTCTCCATATCGGCCAGCATCCATTGAATGGCTTGCTTGGTGGAAATCGGTTTGCCAAACTGTACTCTCTCTTTCGAATATTTAACTGCTTCATCCAAAGCCGCCTGGGCAATCCCCAAAGCCTGTGCCGCTACGCCGACACGTCCGCCGTCAAGCGTAGCCATGGCAATACCAAAACCCTTACCTTCTTTGCCGATTAAATTTGCTTTAGGAATGCGGCAATTTTTAAAAATCAATTCTGTAGTTTGCGAACCGCGGATACCCATTTTATCCTCATGCTTGCCGATTTCAAAGCCAGGTAAATTCGCCTCTACCACAAAAGCGCTCAATCCCTTAACTCCCTGAGACGGATCCGTTAAGGCGAATATAATATAGACATTGCTGACACCGCCATTGGTGATAAAACACTTTGTCCCATTAATGATATATTCATCACCATCCAGCATCGCCGTACAAGCTCCGGATGCAGCATCCGTCCCGGCGCCTGGTTCGGTTAAAGCGAAGGCACCCAGTTTTTCTCCTTTGCACATAGGAACTAAGTATTTTTGTTTGAGTTCCTCGGACCCCCATTTGAAAATCGGCCAGGAGGCGAGCGAACAATGGGCGGAATAAATAATACCTGTGGACGCGCAGGAGCGGGACAGTTCCTCAACCACCAGAATGTAGCTAAGATAATCCGCACCTGCGCCGCCATACTCGGAAGGATATGGCATTCCCATAAAGTCAAGTTCTTTTAGCTTTTGCATCGTTTGAGCCGGATAGCGCCCCGATCTATCCAGTTCGGCTGCAATTGGTTCGACATGCTCCAGGGCAAACTCACGGGCATTTTGTTTAATAAGCTGTTGCTCTTCCGTTAAATTGAAATCCATGAAACATTCCTCCCTGTTATTTGTTTATCTTATGTTGATAACGACGCTGTTTACGCCTTCGGCGGCATAACAAGTGCTTCACCATCCAAAACTACTTTCCCGTTCTGATTTGTACAGGTAGTTTTCAAAGTAATGCGGTTTTTTTCCGCATTTCTGTCAATCACTTCAGCCCGGGCGGTAATGGTATCGCCAAACTTGACCGGAGCAGTAAACTTTAATGTTTGAGACATGTAGATAGTTCCCGGGCCAGGCAATTGCATACCGAGCACAGCCGACACTAAACCGGCACTTAACATACCGTGGGCGATTCTTTCTTTGAACATACCCTGCGCAGCCTCCTGTGCATTGAGGTGAGCGGGATTCATATCACCGGTGATACCGGCAAACAAATACACATCGCTCTCGGAAATCGTTTTAGCATGCTCCGCGAAATCCCCCATCTTAATATCTTCCATTGTTCTACCTTTCATCGACACCCCTCCTAAACTAGTATCTTGAGATTTATTTCACTTTCCACTTATTGTATAAGCAAGTTCCATGCCAAAAAAATAACAAGCCTATTTACTAGGCTTGTGGTAGTTTTGTTGTCTATAAATACTGTCGGCCCGACAGTCACTTTTGGATTTCCGACAGTTATTCTTCACTATTCCAAATATTTCGATAATATTTTTACTTTAAATCATATTTTTTTATCTTTTCATACAAGGTGGACCGATGTATCCCTAAAATCTTTGCTGTTAAGGCTTTGTTGCCTTTAGTGTAGCGCAGAGTTTCGGTAATACATTCCCGTTCCGAAGAAAATCTGGTTTCTTGGACGTTGTCTTTCAGCCCTCCCACCATATCCTCCTGACAGGATTTAAGTAAACCTAATTGCGGCAGATTCCGCGGTGTAATTACTGAAGAATTTACTGTTGCCCCAATCTTCTCCAACAAGTTGATTAACTCCCTGACATTACCCGGCCAATTGTATTCACGTAATAGTGCCAATGCATCCGGCGAAAATTGCTTCAAGGGAATTTCTAACCGGTGACACACTCCGGGAATCAATATATCAATTAACTCGCCGATATCTTCCTTTCGATCCCGCAGTGGTGGTAATTGCAAGCAAATCACATTAAGCCGATAATATAAGTCCTCGCGGAATGTATTCTGCTTCACCATTTCCTCCAGCGGTTTATTTGTTGCCGCAATGATCCTTACATCACAGGTCAACATTTTTTCTCCACCAACATGCTCAAAAGACTTATCCTGCATCACCCGCAGTAGCTTAGCCTGCATTGCCAGCGGCATATCGCCGATCTCATCCAAGAAAATTGTTCCCTGGTCTGCCAACTCAAATCTACCCTTTTTCCCTCCTTTGCGCGCTCCGGTAAAAGCGCCTTCATCATAACCAAATAATTCCGCTTCCAATAAATCGTTAGGAATAGCGGCACAGTTAATCGACACAAATGGCATATGCCGTCGCTTGCTGGCATTATGAATGGCTTCGGCAAATAAATCTTTACCCGTTCCGCTCTCTCCCAAAATTAGCACCGTAGTGTCGGTCATTGCCGCCTTGGCGGCTAAATTTTTTACATGTATCATTCCACGGGAACGACCGATGATCGTTTCAAAAGTAGGTCTAGGTGAGCTAATCGACCCCAGCAAGGTTTTCCCATCCAGCTGTGAGCCGCTCTCCCGCTGCAATAATGCGCTTACCTCGCTGATATCTTTGAACATGGCCTCGCCAATAGCGCCAATGATATTGCCGCCTTTAAACATTGGAACCCGGTTAACCACTACTTTGCGTCCCTTAACACTCTGCAGTTCAGCCAATTCGGGGATGCCGGTCTTCAGCACAATATGCATTCTAGAATTTTCAATAGTGCCTTTGGCAGGCTGGCCTAATAATTCTTCCCGTGGAATACCCATAATATCCTCGTACGAGTGATTTGCAAGGTTGATTATATTATCGGTATCCACAACGATAATCCCCTGCTTCAGGTTTTCAAAGATACACTCTAAGGCTTCTACCTTCTGCTGCGTTGTACTAAGCTTTTTAGTCATATCTGCAGTCTCCAAAACATCTTGGATAATAGCCAGTGCACCCACTACTTTCGGGCCTTCGCAAATAGGCGACCGATTGACTAATAATTTTTGCCCATTAGCTTCCAAACAACTACCTATCTCTTCCTTGCCTGTATGCAATATCCTCATGAGACCAGTATTGGGAATAATATCTCTAATGAACTTGCCCGCAGCCTGTTCTACGGATACTCCAATAATCCGTGCCGCCGCATCATTAAACACTTCCACAATCCCGTAAGAATTAATCACGACAACCCCGTTCTGAGCTGCGCAAACCAATGCCTGCACTTCATTCTCGGTACGACGCATTTGACTGTAGAATATTTCCATGAATTCTTTTTGGCTAAGCATCCCTACCAATTTATTATCATCATCTACTACCGGCAGTCGCCCTACCGGAATCTGCCAGGCTTCTTCCATAGTAGTTTCAGGATGAACAACAATAACACTTTGGGTCATGACTGTGGAGACAGGCTGAGAAAGCGGAATCTGATTAATTGCCGCTTCTATTATGTGACCTCTGGTAATAAGTCCACAAACTTCATCCGTGCTGGTAACTACGGGAGCGCCACCAACTTTATACTTATAAAATAGAAATGCGGCATCTTTCAAGGTATCGGTGATTTTAACAGCCTTAGGCTTAGGCGTCATGAAATCCCTTACAATCAATTGTATCCCTCCGTTCTTGATCCAAATTTCTACACAAAAACCACTTGGTATCGCTATGCTACTATAATTGTTCCATTACTATTTATGGTATTATTGGGAAATCATTCTCTATACCATCCAAAATTCCTCTACATGTTGGTTAATACTGTCGGACTTTTTTAAAGATTGCATTTATTCATTTGCTAACCCGACACTGATTAACCATAACCCCTCTCTGCGCGCTCTGTGGTTAAAAAATCCCCGCATTCTCATATCCTACTAATTATACTTTCTGATAGATCTAAAAAAGACAGCCGGATATTCCGCCTGTCTCACATCATGATTAATTTTGCCCGAACTCTTTTTAACGTCGGGCCACGGCAACAAATCAGGCACCCTTGCGGCACATAAAAATAATCACTTACCGTTGCTTCCTTCCGGACCTGGCGGGGTTCGTGAGTTCCTATTGCGCAAGACCCAAATTGCTGCTATGGTCCGACCTTAAAAACAGCCGGAGCAATTTTTGTCTCTAAGAGATTATACTATACATAATATACGATTGCAAGTGGATTTTCCTGGATAAGACACGGCCATTCAAATTCGATTCTAATGGTCATGGATTATAATTATAGGGAAGTTTTGTTATTCCATCACTTCTTAGCCGGGAGGCAATTATGACCGCAAAAATCGTTCCGTTTCCTACACTGGACGTACAAAGTTTGGCAGCAATCGACAAGTTGATCCGGACATATCTGGCCGAGATGACAGCCGATAACAATCTCATTGATTATGTTGGTGATCGAATGAAAGATTTTATTGAGAAATATGCCTATAAATCATTTGTCCCCAGCTTTCATCTGGCAATACCGCCCCATATGTCACAACCACAAGTCGACGCTCTTTTGTGCTCCATTGAAGAAGGCTTACAGCGCAATGCCAGCCAGATGCAGGAAATGATTAATAAAATCATATTCGAACGACTTTATCGCGAAGTCGAAATCTACGAACAGTTGGTCAAAATCAGAGGCCTGAAATGAATTCAAATGAAATTCAAAGAATTCATTTCGATAATAAAATACCATATTAATACAATATTGGAGGGAAACTCATGAATATTTCTTCTGTAAGCAGCAGCTCAGCCGCTCAATCAACAAGCAGTACTTCCACCAGCTTAAAAACGTTGCAAGCTAATGAACAAAAAATCGAAAATGAAATCAAACAGCTGCAAAAACAAGATGCAGACAAAAACTCTGCCGAGATTAAACAACTTCAACAACAATTGAGCCAAATTCAAGAACAAATAACCGAACAGGAATCTTCCGGCAGCACGCAAAGTACTTCCGCCACCAACCAAAGCGTCGGACCTGCCTATACGGTACAAATTAGCGGAAAAGCGGTGCAGAGCGCAAGTACGGCAACCGCAAAATAGAAAATTTTAAATCAACAAAGGCTACTCGCAGGGGTAGCCTTTGTTGATTTAAAAAAAGAATCCTGTGTCTCAATGATCACGTTCCATCGTCACTTGAGATAGGATTGAAAAAAGCTACTTGCAAAAGTAGCACTTCCCCGTAAAACAGCTCTGGTTGTCACAGTTTTGTCATATTTTTATGCTATATTGAATTTAGTAAACTTTACCTAACGTAAAGGAATAAATTTCATCCAAGGCAGGCGTTCATAATGGTTAGCCCTCATGTTGTAAATTCGATAGTGGCGATTATTTGTTTGGTTTTTGCCATCAGCTTATTAGATTATGACCATTTATCCTAAATTTTAGATTGACATATGTTACCACTTGTAGCATAGTAAAATAGTAATAGTAAAATAACGTCAGAGGTAACGGTATATGTCTGTTGATATTGTCGCTAATAATTCGTCGCCCTATTTAAACCAAGTTAATAGAAAGCGGCGTTCCAGCAGTGACTTCTTTGAAAGCATCGCCGATGATTTTAGCATTGGCCCTGCCTACATTGTGGAAATCTCGGCAAAAGGCCGGCAATTGCAGCAAGCGCATCAAATACGCATTGTCCGGCTGACGAGGAGAAGTCTGTTCTAGTTTTCGTAATAATAATTCTACATCCATATTTATCACAAAAATATCCCGCCTAATCGGCGGGATTATCTAATTTAAGAAATTATTTTTTGATAGCCCACTATATCCAGAAGCTGGCCAAATTTCTGTCCCACCTCTTTGTAGTGGGCGCATTTGAAATAGCCGTTTTTTTCAACCAGCCTTATGCTTGCTTCATTCTGCCCGCATATAGTCGCCACAAGAACATGTAATTTTTGTTTTTTCGCGTATTCTTCAATATATTGGATTGCCTTGCTGCCGAAGCCCTTGCCGGTAAAATCAGGTTTCAAATATACTGATACTTCGGCAGTGTTATCATAGGCTTCTCTTTTTTTATGCTGCGCGATAAAAACATAGCCGCAAATATCTTCTTCTTTACATATTACAAATGTTTTATATTTCTCACTATCAAAAAATACGATCTGTCGCATTTCTTCCTTTGTTGGCGGTTTTGCATGAAATGTTGCAGTGGTATTTAAGACATAGTGAGTATAAATTTGCCGCACTTCATCCAGATATTTTTCCTGCATTTCCCGAAAAGAATAATTCTGCATAGCCAAAGCCCCCTTTATTTCTCGCAATAAAAAATTAAATTCTTTAAAACACAAAATTATCCTGCTAAAGCATAACCCTTTTTACATTTTTTAACACCGTCCCTTGAGCGGTTGAAGGAGCACGCCTTGAAAGTGGCTAAAGGTCGCAAGCAAAAATAAGTTTTATGCACTCAGAGTCAAAAAAGCAAACAAAAAAGTGCTTGCAAGTTGTATATCACAACTCACAAACACTTATCCATTCTCATATGGCGGAGAGAGAGGGATTCGAACCCTCGGTACAGTTTCCCGTACACACGCTTTCCAGGCGTGCTCCTTCAACCGCTCGGACATCTCTCCAGGTCTACAATAAAGTATTATCTATGAAATTAGCAAAAAAGTCAATGATTTTTTTATGGCGGAGAGGGTGGGATTCGAACCCACGAGACCTGTTACGGCCTACTCGATTTCGAGTCGAGCGCCTTCGACCAGCTCAGCCACCTCTCCGTATTGACTGTCAATGAAGCTGTTAACTGCGTTGTATCCAATTATTTGCGGCGGATGCGAAAAAACTCCCGCATGATCCCGGCACATTCGTCAGCGCGGACCCCGGCGACTACGGTCAGCCGGTGATTCAACGCGGCATTCTGAGGAATATTAAAAATGGATTCCACACCGCCGGCTTTGTAGTCGGGACTGCCGTACACCAACCGGTCAATCCGGCTCATAACCAGCGCTCCCGCACACATCGGACACGGTTCTATAGTAACATAAAGTGTTGCTCCGGTCAAACGCCAGCGGCCAAGTTTTTGGCAGGCCTCCCGAATGGCAATCATTTCCGCGTGAGCGGTGGCATCCTGCCAGGTTTCCCGCATATTGTGAGCTTGGGCAACCACCTGATCAGCCAAAACCAGCACCGCGCCAATCGGCACCTCGCCGATTTCATAAGCCATCCGGGCTTGCGCCAATGCCAAATCCATGTAGTCGTTGTCATCCATCCTCTTCACCACTCACTCAGCCAATGACGCCGCCAAAAACTCAATCCATAATGTTATTACTGAAGGCAATCAGCGGAGATACCAAAATAGTATACCGTATAAAATAAAAAAGTGCAAGCTATTGAGCAATGGTAGTATTGGACAACTCCGACGCCAATCAAATAAGAGTTCACTCTGGTAGAAGTGTACTCCATCTAATAGTCAAAATTGTCCCAAGACTTAACCGCTCTAAGACTC
Organism: Veillonellales bacterium; assembly: GCA_039680175.1. Taxonomy (NCBI): domain Bacteria; kingdom Bacillati; phylum Bacillota; class Negativicutes; order Veillonellales; species Veillonellales bacterium. The sequence continues at coordinate 15,357 of JBDKTO010000084.1, forward strand.
CGCTTGTACAAGCGGGAGTCTTAGAGCGGCTTGGCATCGGATAAAGCGTCTTTCTTCCTACGTTTATCCTCATACATCCGTTTATCCGCCTCAGCCAGCAATTCTTCCATGTTAGCAGGCTTTTCCGGATCATAATAGGCGACACCGATACTTAACGGCAATTGAGGCTGTCGCTTATCCAGGCACTGTCTTTCGGCCAAACGGACAAGCATAGTCTGAGAAAACTCTGGATTGACGTCTAAGGACAGAATCACAAATTCATCTCCGCCAAAACGGCCAATGATGTCTGATCTCCGGAAAGTGCTGTGCAATAAATCAGCCGCCCGGATTAAGGCCTCATCACCGGCCTGATGTCCAAAAGTATCATTAATCAATTTCATTGAATCCAGATCAACGAAAAATAAGGCCATTTTTTTATTCGTTCGCTCAGCGACCTGAAGCTGCTGTTGAGCTAAAGCCAGCCAGCCGCGCCGGTTATATACCCCGGTCAGTTCGTCATACATGGACACAATTTGCAGTTTCTCGACTACCCGCTGCCTTTCCATAGAAAAATACAGCGTTCGAGCAAGTACTTCCCTGTCAAACTGCCCTTTTACAAGGACATCCTGCGCTCCTTCCTTCAGAACTCTGGCAGCGAGAACGTCATTTTTAGTCTCACTGATTACGATAATTGGTACCGCCGGTTTAATCCGTCGAAGCGACGAAATGAGATCAAATTTCGCTAGCTTGTCCCAGGATAACGTGACAAGAATCGCCTTCACCGAATTTGAGCCCAACAGCCTGGTGATTCCCGAAGAACGACCGGTCCATAAAATTTTCTCAACAATACCATCCAGCAGGTTACTCAACCAGCCCCGCCCCTTAGGATCATCATCAATTACTAGAACAGCGGCTAGTCTTCCTGTCATTATTTTCCCCTCCTTGAGAGACAGCACCAAAAAAGCTGACAACAATTATGCTGACAAGCCAGCGCGGCCTGCCTGCCGCAAAAAGCGCGCTGATTCCCAATAACGCTATCCCCTTATCGCTGTTACGGAACCAGCCCCATCAGGCTTTTGACAGGTTTCCACTGCTGCTGTCCGCAAAGGCACGAATACCGGGGTGCAGTAGTTGCTCTTCCCTGATAAATTTTACTGCCGCAGGCTGTACAAACCCATAACCTTGATCTTGCCGCCGGTATTGGCTCTAAAACAACCTGTATACCGAAGCCGCTTTTCTGTTGAAAGGAACTAAACAAATGCTTCCCCTCCTTGTATCCGGCGCGTTAAAATAACCCGGTAGCTCCCGGAATCAGTAACCTTAAACTCGCTAAAGTATTGATCCGCATGTAATTCCCAGCCATCCGCTTCATACTGTTTCCGCTTTTCCTCAATAGCCTCCCTATAGTTGCAGCTGTGAATGCCTGCGACAAAAACGACTCTGGCTTGATATCTTATACTTTCGGCAGCCATAATAAGCCCCCTCCATTTATGCCTCTCAGCCTATTGATAAGTCAATCTCCCCTATCCGCAGGTTATTCTTGACTATTTCCGCCAGATACTGCCCATAATGCCCCGAGCATCATTACGAAGAATGCAACTATCCAGGATATCAACAGTATCCAGTACCATTCCACCATTCCATACCTCCAAGTTTATACTACCGCTCGCATTTGCTTGTGCAAACAATTTCCAACAACCTGAATAACCCGCTCCTGCTCATTTTCCGACAAACTGGAGCCGGACGGCAGACAAAGACCTGATTCAAAAATTCTGTCCGATATACTGTCCGATCCATGAGGATAGTAGCGGCACCTGCTGTATACCGGTTGAAGCTGAAGAGGCTTCCAGACGGGCCGGGATTCTATGTCCTCCTTAGCCAGTGCATCTATAATAGCGGCAGCCGTCACCCCACACTGAGGAGCAATGGTAAAAGCAGTCAGCCACCTGGTCGAACGGCCAAAATCCGCCTCTGGCATAAAGGAGACACCGGGAATGCCGGCTAATCCCTTATAATAACGGTCAAAGATGCATCTCCGCCTGTTAACCCGATCATCCAGCACTTTCAGCTGGCCTCTGCCAATACCGGCTAATACATTACTCAGCCGATAATTGTATCCGATCCTGCTATGCTGATAATGCCTTGCCGGATCGCGGGCCTGGGTAGCCCAAAAGCGAACCTTGTCCAGTCCGCCTAGATCATCGGATACAAGCATGCCCCCGCCGGAAGTCGTGATAATTTTATTGCCATTAAACGAATAGATGCCGTATTTACCCAATGTGCCGCTGGCTCTTCCCTTATAAGTTGCTCCCAATGATTCAGCGGCATCCTCAATCACCGGGACGCCATAAGCATTGCAGATAGCTAAAATAACTTCCATGTCGGAACTTTGCCCATATAAATTAACAGCAATCACTGCCTTGGGAAGCTTGCCGGCTCTCTCCGCATCGGCAAAGGCTTGCCGTAAAGCGTTTGGTGACATGTTCCACGACTCTGGTTCAGAATCAATAAAAACGGGTATCGCTCCCTGGTATACGATAGGATTTGCACTAGCGGCGAAGGTAAATGCCGAACAAAATACCAAATCTCCTTGTCCGATATTCAGCAATTTTAAAGCCAAGTGTATGGCCGCCGTACCCGAACTGAGAGCCACCGCTCCCCTCGTCCCCACGTAGGCGGCTACTTCCTTTTCAAAAGCATCGACGTTAGGGCCCAGTGGCGCAATCCAATTTGAAGAAAATGCTTCTTTAACATACTGCTCCTCATAGCCGCTCATATGAGGCGGTGACAGGTATATGCGCTGATTTTGTCCAACCATGCTAATCCTCTCCCTCTATTCTTCGTTTTGATAATACTAAAAAATCCCATGGTTAGTGGTTTCCGTAATAACAAGATCCACCGGCTGCAATCACGGCACCAGACCCGTTGCAGTTTGGTAGCTTCCTGTCTGCCCATCAAGCTGTGCCTCAGCGACCTGGTCTTGATGCTTAAAGGTCCGTCGCTTCGCTGCAATTTTCGTTGAATATGTGGGCACCAGTTTTTTCATCGTAGTAACGACATCCTCGTCATTATGAATTGCCTGCTGCAATGCTGCCAGCCCTCTCTGCAGCCGTTTCTCATCAACCGCTTTGAGCTTGGCGACATAAATTTTCTCATGTCTGGTAGTGGTAGTCCCTTCTTCAGCAGTCAGCAGTTCCTCAAACAGCTTTTCCCCCGGCCTGGTTCCGGTATATTCGACTTTGATATCGGAATACGGAACCAACCCTGACAGTTCTATAAGATCGCAGGCTAAATCTACAATTTTAATAGGTTCTCCCATATCCAATACAAAAACTTCGCCGCCGCTGGCCATTGATCCGGCCTGAAGGACTAACTGTGCAGCTTCGGGAATGGTCATGAAATAACGCTTCATATCAGGATGCGTGATCGTAATTGGCCCGCCTGCGGCTATTTGTTTTTTAAACAGCGGTACTGCGCTGCCCCGGCTGCCTAATACATTACCAAACCGGACCGCGACAAATTTGGTATCGCTGACTTTATTAATGCTTTGAATCACGAGCTCAGCTATTCTTTTTGTCGCTCCCATTACACTGGTCGGGTTTACCGCTTTATCGGTCGAAACCATGACAAAGACTTCCGTGCCGGCCCGATCAGCCGCTTCAGCAACAACCTTAGTGCCAAAGACATTGTTACGCACCGCCTCTTCCGGCTGCAGTTCCATGAGCGGAACATGCTTATGCGCTGCAGCATGAAAGACTACCTGCGGTTTATTATCGGCAAAAACTCTGGCAATCCTTTCGCGATCGCGCACATCCGCAATAATGGGCTTAATCGCTGTATCAGGAAATTTTATTCGCAGTTCGCGATCAATTTCATAAATACTATTTTCGCCTTTTCCCAGCAGAAAAATTTCTTCCGGCGACAATTTAGCAATTTGGCGGCATAGCTCCGATCCAATCGATCCTCCGGCCCCGGTTACGAGAACCCGTTTGCCGCCGATATAGCTTGCGATGCCGTGCAAATCCAGCTGCACCGGCTCTCTTCTAAGCAAATCTTCTAAGTTGACCTCGCGCAATTCCTGGACCGTAACCTTACCGTCAATAATCTCATACATGCCTGGCAGAGTTTTAACCGTACAGCCTGTTTCTTTGCATTCGCTTAATATTTCCCGAACAACGCACCCGCCTGCGGACGGCATTGCAATAATGATTTCGTTCACTTGATACTCATTTACTATGTGCCGTATATCTGACCGTCCTCCCAGGATTTTAACTCCGAAGATCATTTGGTCATGCTTATAAGGATCATCATCAACAAAGCCGACAATCTTTTTGCTATCCAGATATCGGTGCTTAATTTCCCTCGCGATCATGGCTCCGGCATCACCAGCGCCGACGATTAGTACGTTAGTACCACTTTGACCCTTTCTCTGCCTAAGATAATAGGCTATCCTCAAACCTAATCTGGACAGTCCAACCAAAACGATGGTTGACCCCCAGCTTATAAAATGTATGCTTTTCGGTATTGCGGCACCGGCCAACGCTGAATATATCATAATAATTACCGAACTTAACGTCACAGCTCCAGCGATCGCCAGCAATTCATTGATACTGGCATAGCGCCACAATCGGTGATACAGCCCAAAACCATAAAAGGATATCAACCGGATAAAAATGACGACTGCCATAAAGGGCTGCAGCCAGCTAAAAAATAGTTCACCGGCAGTTTCCTCAAAGCAAATCATTAACGCCAGAAAGGGTGTAAAACTAACGATAACCGCATCAATGAACATCAATCCCCCGAAGATCAATTTACGTCGCATTAAAACATCCCCCGTATTGGAAGCTGATAGCTTCTTTTGTATTTGATTTATGTACTTTGCAAGCATTACTATTTTATCCATTTATTTCTTTTTATATAAAATTTTTACTAATAATTAATTTCCCAATTGAACGTAATGGAGAATACGGCTTTTATTATATTTGTAAATTATTACCATTTCAAGAAAAATATACTGACAGAACTCCTATTTAACTTACCTTTGCAAACCTTTTTTGCTCGATTCAAACATCAGTGCAACCACTTCTGTTATCAATCGCTGTCGAAACCATATGAATACATTGCAAAATAATTTTTATAATATAAATTGCGACAATGACTGCCTGATACAAAAAAAGAACTCGCTATCTGTTCGTCAAACAACAGATAACGAGCTCTTTTTTGCGCCCCAGTACTCTAACCATTCAGCTATTAATAAAGGGAACACTTAAATTTACAGAGTATCGCAGACTTTATTCATGTGCGAGTTTAAGTTTATATTATACACCGCATCATGTTTCCGGTTCAATCAATTTTGATTTTATATAGTCTATCGTTTCCTGACGCAGCATCTTGTCTTTCATACTTATGTCACACATTAAAGAAATCGCTCCCCTTATTTTCCCTTTTACAGTTAACGGAAAAGAGATAGTCAAATTTCCGGGAAGCCATTCCTCGTCATGGATTGAATAACCCCGTTCCCGTATCCTGTTAAGATCCTCCCGGACAGCTTCTTCGGATATCAACGTAGTTTTCGTAAATTTTATGAATTTAGCTTTAAAAAAGTATTTTTTCAGTTCTTCTTCCGAAAGTGTGGACAACAAAAGTTTTCCCGGTGCGGAGCAGTAATTATAACGTTTGGGATCAAAAAAAGCATTGTTAAATGCCAAATTATTTGTCTGCAAATCCTTGTGCAGCGTGACGGTACTACTGCCAAGGAACGCCATAATGTGTGTTGTCGTCTCAAATTCATAGGCCAGCGTATGCATGGTATCCAAGTAGAGTTCCGTAAGTGGATGGTTAGCAATGAGGACGCTATTCAGTTGAATGATCTTATCTGTAAGGCGAAATCTGTCGGTTAATGGATCTTTTTCTACATAACCAAGATTCTGCAGTGTCAGCAGATATCTATCCGCACTGGACGTATGTGTGTACAACCGTTTTGCAATCTCAGAAACGGTCAGCTGTCTATCGCTCCATGCAAGAAGTTCCACAATCCTTATTGTTTTTTCCACAGAAGCTATATTGTAAGAATAGTTTATTTCATTAGACAATTTATCCACCCCTTTCTCTAAAAATATATCGATGCAATGCCTCACCACTTATATTAAAATCGTATACTCATTTTGCGGAGAAAGCAAGCTCAATTGTTTTATTTATATATACGATTATTATTGCATATATAACAATGTAATTTTAAAGATGAAAAAACTGTTTTGATATTGCTTTGCAAGCATTTACAATCGAACAAATAAGGCTTAAGGTTAATTTAGAAAATTCATTAAAAGCGCTTTTGGTGGAAAATTATGAATATGAGGAGAAATAATTATGAATCTTAAACAGTATCGTAATCCACCTGATCTTATCGACAGAATGCCCAATGCTTCTTGGTTTACTCATGCACAAATATTTGACGATGTATTGATTGTCGCAAATACCTCCACAGCTTCTTTCATTCTAAAAACTACTGATGGTCTTATCATCATTGATGCCATCTATCCTAAGGAACAGATGTTCAATGCCATTATTGATGGTATAAAGGACATAGGCTGGAACCCGAAAGATATTAAAAAGCTGGTTATCACCCACGGCCATTTCGATCATTGCGGCTGCGGCAAATGGATAGTGGCCAATTATCATCCGGAAACCTATCTTTCAAAAATAGATGACGTGTACTGGAGTAACGTACCATTCTTCCCCGACAAACCGGAAACTTGGAAGGATTTTGATATTGACCATTATGTAGATGACGGAGACGAAATCATCTTGGGAGAAACGACGATCAAGGTATTTTTCACTCCGGGGCACACTCCGGGCGGACTGAGCTTCATTTTCCCTGTTCACGATAACGGGATTCTCCATATGGCAGGTATGTGGGGCGGTACCAATCCGCCTGGTGACATCAACGGTGTCGTAACATACTTCCAGTCACTTGATCATTTCATGGAAGAAACGGAAAAGTACCATTGTGATGTGACTATCAATAATCATCCAACCATGGACGGCTATGACAAAATTGCCTATGCCAATCATCGTTGCTCGCATATGCCCAATATTTATGTCATCGGCGAGGCTGGGTTCAGGCATTTTTGCCAGCTCTACCGTTTCCTGTGTTATGACAAGCTTTTGGAAATCGCCAATACTCTGAAGAAGTAAATTAACCGAATGCCTGACCGAAAGAGAGGAGTAACTATGGGACAAGACACAAACAGCAGGCGAATCATTATCTTATTATGTGGCTTGGTGTGCAGCCTTATTATGGGCTTTTGTTATACATACAGCATAATCCAGCCGTACATAATGGATTACTTTAGTATAGAATCATCTCCTGCCAGCCTGCCCTACACTATTTTTCTAGCTATCTTCGTTGTCGGAAATTATGTAGGCGGTATGATGCAGAAAAAGTATAGTGTCAAGATTATAATGCTTATCGGATATCTTCTTATGGCTATCGGCATTTTTGCAACGTCTTTATTGCCCAAAAGCTCACCAACAGGTATGTGGATCACTTACGGAGGTTTGCTTGGCCTTGGTGACGGGATTGTATATAATGTCATTGTCGCTATGATGCAGAAGTGGTTCCCTGACAAAAAAGGGCTTGCAACAGGCTTAACATTAGCTGTGCTCGGGGTATCCGCCACAATACTCTCACCATTGTGCCACAGCTGGCTAACAAATTATGGATTCACCGGCACTTTCAAAATACTTGCAGGCATTTATGTAGTCATTGCAATATTTGGTATGATGACTATAAAAGCGCCCCCGGAAGGTTATATGTCGGACTATAAGCCAACTGGAGCTGTGGCCGTTTCAACACGCCAGTGTTCTACCGCTAGCGATTGCTTCCAAACAAAAGAATATTATTTGCTAACACTCATATACTTTTGCGCTATTCCTGCCTTCGTATTGCTCAGCGCAATATTTGTTACCTATGGCACTTCACGGGGATTAGATACAACCCTTGCAGTAACAGGTGTGTCGGTAGCATCTATAATGCAAGTAGCGGGACGCTTTCTAATTTCCGCCGGAAGTGACAGGATAGGGCGCAAAGGTGCGATGATACTATGTTTCATAATCACAATCGCAGCCGTAATATTCCTGACATTCTCTACAGGTATGCTTTATGTTATCTGCTTCTGGTTATTGAGCTTCACATACGGTGGCACAGCCGCTACGATGCCATCACTAATAACCGACTATCTCGGCACAAAAAATGCAGGACTTGTCTGCTCGCTGGTCATGATAGGATTTGGGGTATCATCAATTGGTACTTCATTCCTCGCCAAAGCCGTTTCCATTTCCACCACTTTTATAATTGCCGGTGCAGTTGGCGTGGTTGGAATCGTTATGACTCTACTGCTTCCTAAACTTGGTAAAAGTTAAGGGTTGCTGCTGTGATTTTTTAATAAAAATCACAGCAGCACAATCCCAATTAAAAAAGCAACCGTCCCTATCTGTCTTTAACTGACAAATAGGGACGGTTTGATTTTATATCATTTTTTAGACGGTTTCGCTCACATTCCGCAAGTTAAATAATTCCTTCCCTCTCATGTAGAAATTCAATAAAATTTTTACCTGCTTTTGAAAGGGAAGGTGACTTTTTATAGTACACCATAATGTTTCGGACTGAATTTTTATCATCAATTTTATAAAAAAATAATTTATTTGTGTCTTCCAGGTAATGAGTAAACCCGGCACGTACAAAGGTAATGCCCTTTCCACTGCAGGCAATATAATATGCTGTAAGCAATTGATCAAGATACATCGCCACTTTTGGCGTAAAGCCCGCCTTTTTGCACATTTTTAAGCCTCTCTGATACATATCATTTCCCTTTTTCAATAACAGAAAAGTTTCGTTTTCAAAATGTTTCATGCTTACCTTAGAATATTTTTGATCTAAATATCTCCCGCTGCCTACATCCTCAAATGAGAGACGACATTGCTTCAAGCGATTGTTCACCTCATAAGATGCCGGAACTGCCAGCACAATATGTTCTTCCTCCCACACAATGGAATTAAAGATAGCAGGGTCCAATTTTTCTACATCTAAAATAATATCAATAGTGCTTGATCGCAGACATTTTATCAAATCGTCTGCATTTGCTTCCAAGAGATTTACCGCAATACCCGGATATTCCAGCTTAAACGCTTGTACAATCGTTGGCAAAATATACGCACAGAAGAACGAAGCACTTCCAACATTGATCGTTCCTCGGTTATCACCCAGCAAACTACTGAAATGTGTCACCATATCTTTTTCTATTTCCATAATCTTCTCTATAGATTCAATATAGTATTCTCCAGCCGGTGTTAATTGTATCGGATTACTGCTTCTGTCGAAAATAGGTAGTCCAATTTCTTCTTCAACCTTTTTAATTGCCGCACTAATCGCCGGTTGAGAAATATATAGCTTTTCAGCCGCCTTAGAAAAGCTTTTATTCAGATAAACCGCATAAACATAATCCATATTTTTCAGCATACAATCACCCCGTAACTCAATGTTTCCTCCATGGCAGCATAAATAAAATTATATATTTTTATATAAATTTAAATATTTGAAATAGTTTCCAGAACTCAATACAATTATAGTATAAAAAGTACTTATGGCAAACCTTACTTTTAATTTTAAGAGCCCTTCAATCACAATGGAAAAAGCTCTATTCTAGTTAAGAAAAAGGTTGCCTCTTTGGGTACAAATCTTAATCATCATGGAACGAGAAATCGAGGGATTACTAATGGATTTACTAAACGAGAAATTTTCAAAACTTGGTGTTGAAAATGCTCCCGGACAGGAAGCGCGCCAAAACACGAATGAAATTAAACTACAGGGAGAAAAACTTTCTGGCACGCCGGTTGATTTTTCACACGGTGATGTCGACGCCTTTGAGCCAATTCCCGGCACGTTGGATGTTTTTAACGCTGGCGTTCACCTCGGTGGCAAGCAGGCCTATACCGAGTATCGCGGCAGCAAAATCATTCGAGAGGATGCAGCCCTAAAACTTGCTAATTACACCGGCGCAACGATTGATGCTAGCCGGAATATTATCATCACTCCCGGAACACAAGGTGCACTTTTCCTTGCACTGGGTTCCACAATTGCAAAGGGGGACAAGGTTGCCATTGTAGAACCGGACTATTTTGCCAATCGAAAGCTCGTCGAGTTTTTTGACGGTGAGATCGTTCCTATCCAGATGGACTATTTCAAAACGACCGATTGTGCAGGCTTGGACCTAACCCAATTGGAAAATGCTTTTAAAGCTGGTGTTAAACTTTTCTTGTTCTCCAACCCCAATAATCCCACGGGTGTAATTTATTCACCTGCCGAAATTCATGCGATTGCTAATCTTGCACAAAAGTATGGGGCAGCAGTCATCGCTGATGAATTATATTCACGTCAGATTTTCGAAGGAAGAACATACACACACTTATGCGCGCAGAATATTATAAATCCCGAAAATTTGATTACGATCATTGGTCCATCGAAAACAGAGTCAATGAGTGGATATCGGTTAGGCGTAGCATTTGGCTCCGCTAGAATCATTGACCGTATGGAAAAACTGCAGGCCATTGTGTCCCTGCGTGCCAGCGGATATAGTCAGGCTGTAATGAAATCTTGGTTTGCCGAACCGGAGGGCTGGATGAATAAGCGAATAGTACAGCACCAGGCAATCCGTGATGATTTATTGGCGAAACTTCGCTCTGTTGAAGGGGTTAAGGTAAGAACCACTGAAGCAGGCAGCTACCTCTTCCCGAGAATTCCAAAGTTGGATGTTACCATACAAGAATTTGTCAAAATTCTTCAGCTCCAGGCTGACGTCACGGTAACACCTGGCACGGAATTTGGTCCACAGTTCACCGACAGTTTCCGCATCAACTTTTCACAGGATCACAAGGCGGCCGTAGATGCAATGGAACGCATCATCCAAATTATTGAGAGGTATCGCAGGTGAGTACTACAGTAAAAAAAGTCAATCCAATCCCGCAGGGCAAATATTGTTTAATTATAAAATAAAAATACCGGGTTTTATCATCAGGTAGTCCGGATTTTATCATTAGAAATTCCCGGGAAAAATCATGATAAAAGTTGTCCAAATGGAAAAAACACAGTAACCTTTATCGTAAGAGAAACGGTGAAGGAGAAAAGGAGCCATGCTGACAATGTCCCAAATTAATGAAATTCGCGAAGCCTTTGAACTAGGCAAGAAGGTCTCACAGATAGCCCGGGAACTCGAAATAGATGAAAAAACTGTACGGAAATATCTGAAACAGGAGGATTTTTCTCCCACTATACCAGTAGTAGAGGAACACACATCGCGCCTCGATCCTTATAAACCTCGTATTCAGCAATGGCTGGACGGGGACGTAAGCGTTTGGTACAAGCAGCGCCATACCGCCCAGCGTGTCTATGATCGTTTGAAAGCGGAATGTCCGAAGTTTGCTCTGTCCTATCCAACAGTGCAGCGGTTTGTAAAGGAATACAAGAGGAAACTTCAGCAAACCAAGACCATTCAGGAACTTGTATGGTATCCCGGTGAAGCGCAAGTAGATTTCGGTGAAGCCGACTTTTATGAAAAAGGAGTGCTTTGTCGCAAAAAATATTTGACGGTTTCTTTTCCCTACAGCAATCGCGGTTTCTGTCAAGTATTTGGCGGAGAAACCGGAGAGTGCGTTTGTCAGGGGCTCAAAGATATTTTCGAGTATATTGGCGGAGTGGCGCGTGTTTTAGTTTTTGACAACGCCACAGGAGTAGGACGCCGTGTGGGTGACAACATTCGTGAAGCACAACTGTTCCAACAGATGCGTGCTCATTACGGATTTTTGGTGCGATTCTGCAATCCAAATGCCGGACATGAAAAAGGGAATGTAGAAAACAAAGTAGGAACTGTCCGCCGCAATTGGTTTGTCCCCATTCCATCCTTTGACCATGTTGAACAATACAACCGTTTTCTTCTCGAAGCTGGACCGACAGACGACGTTCATTACAAAAAAGGCCGCCCGATTGCGGAACTGTTTAAGGAGGATCAGCGCGCCTTGAAACCTTTCCGTTTCACCAAATTCCGGGCAGGTGGAATAGAAGTGGCGCGAGTCCAGCCGTACCTTGCCATAGCTGTCAGCAGTCACATACATAAACCGGCAGACATTGAATGGAGAGTTCGGCAAATTTTTCTTAGTGAGTTTTTGGCAATAGGCAATTTCTTCTTGAAGTACACCGCTGGTGTCTTTCGTCGGGAAATTCGCTTTCAAAGATTCGTCGACCTTGTAAACGGCTTTCCTTAATTTTCGGGAACGCCCATGTATACGGAAAAAGGTACAGTCTCCTCATTTTTTCTTGAGGGACTATACCTTTTTTACATCCACGAGACTTTTTCAGTGGCCTCCTTTGATTGTTGTTTAACCATTCTATTATATTTGGATTGGAAAATTCGTCTACATCGGAAATAAAAACATCAATTAATACAAAATAATCAACGACGTTATCGAGCAGCTTTAACCGTAATTCCAATAATTCCAGCTCATTAAAAAATGTAAAACAATTGTAGACTTTCACCCTTACACCACCGTCCGTTAACTTCATTATTCCCCTTCCACAAAATTTCACTTCACGGAATTACCATATAAAGTGAGATTTTAACCCTCTATAAAAACTTCCTTAAACTGCTGCATAACAACTTGGGGGTTAAAATGTTCCGAATAAGCATCCCAATTTTTCCCCGGTTGTTTTGTGAATTGCAAAATTATTTTCCCCAATTCTGTATAGTCTAAATAACCTATCCCCTTATTACCTAGTATTTCAATATGACTGCGCTCTTTTATATAAGGCGCATTGCAAGTAATTACCGGTTTATTGCAAATAGAAAACTCACCGCAAGCAATGCCGAAGCTTTCACCCTGCCGCCTTGCATGAAGCATTGCATCACAGGTTTGGATAAACTTTCTTTTATACATAGGATCGGCTACTCCATCCAGAAAAATAATATTGTCCATTTCATTCCGAGGAAACATTACCGGACTTATCAGCACATTCGCCCATTTTTTACGAAAGTAAGTCTTAGCGTGTAAAAAATCTTCAGTATTCATAAACAAAAAATAAATGTCTTTCCGCTTTGATGCTACCTGATAAACTAAGCGTTTCACGAAAGGAAGGTCAAAAGTTTCTTTGCCGCCATATCGTCCGAAAACAATGGCATCCTTGGGTATCCCCAGTTGTCGGCGTAAATCGCCCTCCGTTTCCGGCAGATAAATCATATGCGGTACATACGGACTTTTCCCCCCACTCATCTCTTCACTCAGCCACTTAGAGACATAAGCATAAACATCACCGTGAATGTCATAATGTTTAAACACTACATGGATACAATTCTTTACTCCATTTAACACAACACCGTCGTTTTTTCCTGATTTAATCGCATAAAAAATATCTATTTTCTCTTTAGCAGCATATTGCTGCAGTTCTTCCAATTTGTCATAATATATTACCTTAAACCGTTTCGTAAATTTTTCAACTGCCATGGGATGGTGAGCAGCGTCACGCCTTGTTGCCACAATAGACTCATTATGTAAATGAATTTCATTAAAATGGGCATAATCATATAACGCCACTTCGGTGCCTCGTAATGACAGTTGATTGGTATGAAATAAAATTTTCATTACTGTCCTCCCATAACAGCCCAGAAAAGATAGGCCTAGCCCGGGCAATCTTCAATCCTCATTGGACAAATTGTAGTGCTGCCGGCAAAAGAATGCTTTTATCTCTTACTAAAATATCTATTTATAATGGTCTCATACTCCAAAGTATATATTGACTTTGTGCATCAATATGGTGAGAATTAAATAAGCGTAACAGCGCAATAATTTATACTTTTACAAAATATCGCGCCTCCACTTATGTCAAATAACATTCATTGATAACGGAATCGGCATGAATCACCATCAGGATATTATCTTTCTCACAAAAAAGCTGCGTCAGTCAAGGACGATTCCCCTTTATCTCAAGTAGCCGTTTGAGGTAAAATTAAATTCGCCTAAATTCAGAGCATCACCAATACATTACGCCCCATTGACTGTAATTCCTTAAATGAACGGTAACAGCAAAGGAATTACCGCCTTTATAATCCTTCATTAATATACTTCTATTATACCTCAAAATAATAGAATAAAAATAGGTAGTGCCAGTTGCTACAAGCAAAACGCGGCATACAACGGTACGATCTTTTTGCCGTCTTCAAACCCAAAATTCTTTGTTGACAGTTTAACGGCGTACTGGGGTTTATACTTATTAATGTAAACACCAAGACTCTTAGACTTTGTATTGTCCGCAGATTTGACTTCGATAGGAATAATACTTCCGTCGCGCTGAATAATAAAATCCACTTCAGCACTGCGGTCAGAAGACCAGTAATAACTGGTGTACCCACTGGCAGTAAGCTGGCAGCACACATAGTTTTCAACCATACCGCCCTTGAAATCGTTCAATTCCTCAGACAAGAAGAGCACATCTTCAGGAATGATCTCCTTCTTCGCACAAAGCAAGCCCACATCAGAAACGTAGATTTTAAAAGAATCAATATCACGATAATTCTCCAGCGGTTTCTTCGGCTGCTCCGCCCGGTATATCCTGGTAACAATGCCGGAAAGCGCGAGCCATTCAATCGCGTTTTCAAACTCCGATGCCCGTCCGCCTTTTTTTACCAGCTTATATTGGAAACGGGTATTCTGTTTTGACAACTGAACGGTAATATTGTCATAAACAAGATGCGTCTTTTTGATTTCATTTAACGTGTTATACTTGCTCATGTCGCTCAGGTAGCTTGTCAAAATCATATCCTGCGTATGCCGGACCAGAAGGAAGTCCTTGGTCTCCAGGTACTTGTCAACACAATCGGGCATGCCCCCGATCACAAGATACTGCCGGTAATAATTCAAAGCGGCTTCATGTAACGCAGACGGCATAGGTACATCATGGGTAAAACAGTCTTTAATCTGTCTGACAAGACTCTCCTCGGCGCAAGCAAGGAAAAATTCTTCCATATCCATCGGATAAAGCGTCTTAATATCCACTTTGCCAACAGGGAAAGAAAACTGCTCACGATTTACCGCAACGCCCAGCAAACTTCCGGCGACGATAACATGATATTCCGGCGCATTTTCGCAGAAATATTTGAGCGAAGTCAATGCCCGCTCACAGAGCTGCACCTCATCCAAAAAAATCAGCGTCTTTTCTTTGATAATGGTCTGATTGGCAAGGCGGGAAAGTATGGGAATAAGGTAGCTTGGTTCCAGACTTTCGGCAAAGGTCTTACTCAGCTGCGGGTTGGTTTCGAAGTTAAAGTAGGCCACATTCTCATACTTCTCACGGCCAAATGCGAGTACGGAATAGGTCTTGCCCACTTGTCTTGCGCCCTGCAAAATTAGGGGCTTTCGATAGGGATTTTGCTTCCAATCATTAAGATATTTCATAATCTTTCGGTACATAACAACAGCCTCCCTGTGGTTGTTAGCAATAGATTACTATATATTCATGCAAAATTCAAGGAATTTTATTTTATATTTTACACTAAATTGCACCAATAAATACGATATCTCAACACTATTCACACGAAAATGATAAAAAGATAGGGTTAACCAACTAGAAGATGGTTAACCCTATAATTAAAATTTTTATCACAGGTGTTGATTAACCAAAAAAAGTAAAGACAAAAGGACACCTTTTCTGTAAAATCGTAGTTGCTAAACAAACGATCAGAAAGAGGCGTCCCTTATAAAACAGTCTACCATTTTTCTAACCATT